>NZ_JBLLLQ010000001.1:117165-268209 GCF_047737915.1 Lysinibacillus sp. NPDC056185 | reverse complement strand
AAGAATCATCGAAGTGACGGATAGAAAAGCCGAAGCGACGGAAGGAAGTGCCGAAGTGACGGATGGAAGTCAAAGCGACGGAAAGAAGATCCGGGGCGACGGAAAGAATCCCAGGAGTGACGGATGGAAGTCAAAGCGACGGAAAGAGGGTCCGAAGCGACGGAAAGAATCAACGAAGTGACGGATAGAAAAGCCGAAGCGACGGAAAGAATCCCAGGAGTGACGGATGGAAGTCAAAGCGACGGAAAGAAGATCCGAAGCGATGGAAAGAATCATCGAAGTGACGGATAGAAAAGCCGAAGTGACGGAAAGAAGTGCCGAAGTGACGGATGGAAGTCAAAGCGACGGATAGAAGGTCCGAGGAGACGGAAAGAATCAACGAAGTGACGGATAGAAAAGCCGAAGCGACGGAAAGAATCCCCGAAGTGACGGAAAGAAGTTCCGAAGTGACGGATGGAAGTCAAAGCGACGGAAAGAAGATCCGAAGCGACGGAAAGAATCAACGAAGTGACGGATAGAAAAGCCGAAGCGACGGAAAGAAGTGCCGAAGTGACGGATGGAAGTCAAAGCGACGGAAAGAGGGTCCGAAGCGACGGAAAGAATCCCAGGAGCGACGGAAAGAAGTCAAAGCGACGGAAAGAAGAGCCGAGGCGACGGAAAGAATCTCCGGAGTGACGGATAGAAAAGCAGAAGCGACGTAAGGAATCCCCGGAGTGACGGATGGAAGTCAAAGCGACGGAAAGAAGAGCCGAAGTGACGGATAAAATCATCGAAGCGACGGAAAGAATCCCCGAAGTGACGGATGGAAGTCAAAGCGACGGAAAGAATCAACGAAGTGACGGATAGAAAAGCCGAAGCGACGGAAGGAATCCCCGGAGTGACGGATGGAATCCCCGGAGTGACGGATGGAAGTCAAAGCGACGGATAGAAAAGTCGAAGTGACGGAAAGAATCCTCGAACCGACAGATAGAACATCATAAACGGAAGGGCAGGATGTTACACACTGCGCCTCATCCTGCTTCATTTCCTATAACAATATAGCGAAATAGATATAGAGGTGGCTAACTTGAATACAGCGACAAAAACATTTCCTGTGGCCATTTCAGCTCGTCATATACATGTCAGTGAAGAAGATTTACAGGCACTTTTTGGTCCGAATGCAGCGCTAACGAAGGATTTTGATCTTTCGCAGCCAGGACAGTTTGCAGCTAAAGAGCGTGTCTCTATTGAGGGACCAAAAGGTATTCTTCACAATGTACGTGTATTAGGTCCTGTAAGAGCGGCAACACAGGTGGAAATTAGTCGAACAGATGCAATGAAATTAGGATTAACCCCTCCTTTGAGACAATCGGGTGATATTGAAAGTTCAGCTGGCATCAAATTAATCAATCAAGAACAAGAAATTATCATTAAGCAGGGAGTCATTATTGCACAGGCACATATTCATATGACGGAAGAAGATGCGTTAGCATTGGACGTTCAAAATAATGAATTAGTATTTGTTGAAGTTGATAGTGAGCGACCTGTGACATTTCGAGGGGTTGTAGTTCGTGTATCAAACGATTTTAGTTTAGAGATGCATATCGATACAGATGAAGCAAATGCTGGCTTTATTGAACAACAAGCCCAAGGAAGAATTATTAGATCATTGACATAAGGAGGAGGTTAGATGCAGGAAAATTTAATCCAAGAAATTGTTGAAGAAGTATTACAACAAGTTTTAAAAAATCAGCCTTCCTCTCAGCATGACGGAAAGATCCCTGTCGGTGTATCAGCACGACATGTTCATCTTGCTCAAGCGGAAGTGGAGCAGCTTTTTGGTGAAAACTATCAATTAACACCTAAGTTTGAGCTTTCGCAGCCAGGACAATTTGCTGCTGAGGAAACAGTTGTTATTGCTGGTCCGAAGGGATCTATTGAACGAGTACGCATTTTAGGCCCTGCTCGTTCATTATCTCAAGTAGAAATTAGCTGGACAGACGCGATGAAATTAGGGGTTAAGCCACCTTTAAGGGTATCAGGAGATATTAAAGGCTCTAGCCCCGTTACACTTATTGGTCCAAAGGGCAGTGTCGTGCTAAATGAGGGACTCATTATTGCACAAGCACATATTCATATGTCACCGACTGACAGTGCTCAGTTCCAAGTAATGAACGGACAATCGGTACAAATTAAAGTAGAAGGTATAAGACCGATTATTTTATCAAATGTAATGATTCGCGTTTCAGAGCGTTATCGATTGGAGATGCATATCGATACAGATGAGGCAAATGCCGGTTTAATCCAGCAAGGTGCATTTGCGGAAATTGTCAATGCTCAAGCTAAGGGACAAATGAATGTTCAAGAACTTTCGCCAGTCGTAAGTCAGGCTGAAAAACCATTAAGCTATCAATTTGATAAGAAACTACTTTCGCAAGTAGAAGTGCTTGAAATAGAGGCACAGGAAATTGTGGTTCCTAAAAAAACAATTGTGACAGCATTGGCGTACGACAAAATACGAGAGCTGAATAAGACGTTAACAATTCGCTCTGAGTAAATATAGTCCATACGGGATAAAGAGGTGAAGTTCATGCAGATGGGCAGAGTGATCGGTAGTGTATGGGCAACACGTAAAGAAGAAGGGTTGAATGGCTTAAAATTATTAATTATTCAACCAATCGATTCCAATCAACAGCCGATTCGTACAGAAATTGTAGCAGCTGACCGTATCGGGGCAGGAATTGGAGATGATGTGCTCATTACAAGTGGTGGATCATCCCGATATATTATGAAAGAAAATCCATTGCCTATCGATGCGGTCGTTATAGGTATTATTGATTCTACGGAAGTGATGCGAGGTGAGGAAAATGGGTAGCGCAATTGGAATGATTGAGACGAAAGGATTAGTTGGTTCTTTTGAGGCAGCAGACGCGATGATAAAGGCGGCAGATGTGACCATCGTCAAACAAGAATTTGTTGATGGTGGCATCGTTACTGTAGTAGTTAAAGGTGATGTTGGTTCAGTTCAAGCAGCTGTAGATGCTGGAAAAGAGGCGGCTAAACGCGTTGGAGAACTATTAGGCGCTCACGTAATTCCGAGACCTGATGAAGATGTTTTTCAGATGATTAAAGGACCGGAAGCACTGAAGAAAAAGCCGGCACCAGCAGCAACACGTGCTAAAAAAACGACGGAAACAGTAGCCACTGACAATCGAGGTGAGGCAAAATGACATTTCGAAAAAGTAAAATTGCTGTCATCGGTGCTGGTCATACTGGTGCAACTTTAAGCTTATTTTTGGCACAAAAAGAGCTAGGAGATATTGTCCTGTTAGATATTCCAGAAGCGGAAAATCCGACAAAAGGAAAGGCGCTGGATTTATTACAAACAGGACCAATCGAAAAGTTTAATGTTTCTATTAAAGGAACGAGCAATTATGAGGATATTGCTGGAGCAAATATTGTCATTATTACAGCCGGTATTCCTCGTAAACCAGGAATGAGCCGAGATGACTTAGTGACGACGAATGCAAAAATTATTCAACAAGTATCTAGACAAATAAAACATTATGCTCCAAACAGCATAGTCCTTATATTAAGCAATCCAGTCGATGCCATGACCTATGTCTGCTATAAGGAAACAGGCTTTCCGAAAAATCGTATTATCGGTCAATCAGGTGTATTAGATACAGCGCGTTTTAATACATTTGTAGCACAAGAACTGCAAATTGCACCAGAGGATGTATCAGGATTCGTCTTAGGTGGACATGGCGACGAAATGGTCCCTTTAATTCGATATTCCTATGCTGGAGGGATCCCATTAGAAAAACTAATTCCTCAAGATAGACTACAGCAATTCGTAGAACGTACACGTAAAGGTGGCGGAGAAATTGTTGGTTTATTAGGCAATGGCAGTGCTTATTATGCACCAGCTGCTGCCTGCGCACAGATGGTTGAAATCATCATGAAAGATCAACGTAAAATAATTCCTTCTATCGCCCTACTAGAAGGAGAGTATGGTTACCACGAATTATTTTTAGGGGTGCCGACAATATTAGGTGGCAATGGTATTGAATCAGTCATTGAATTGCACCTGACAAATGAAGAAAAAGCGGCGCTCCATCAATCGGCAGAAGCCGTTAAACAAGTGTTAACAATTTGTCAAAACATTTAACTTCTTTGATATGTAGGATCCCCAACTATATATCTGTTGTTATAAATTTTAGCTCTTAAAAATGTTTGATTGGAAACCTAACATTGGACTTGAAAGCTAGTAAAACTCCCCGTATTTATATAAAAGTAGAAGCTCTCCTTGATCGTGAAAACGATGAGGAGAGCTTCTTTGGTATATACAACTCAAATTGAGCAATTTAAGATAGGGTGAATGTTTAGACACACCTGCTGAAAAACGGCTTGGTAGTCACCGGAACACATGTGATGCAGTACTCATTAATTTTCCTTCCTTTTATGTAAATATGGGAATAATGATAGTAATCCTAGGGTAGCTAAACAAACGCCAACCCACAGTGGTGATATATAGCCATATCCTTTACTAATACCTAGGCCGCCAAGTGATGAACCAATAACAATACCAAGCGTAATAAAAGAACTATGAATGGTATTTATCATCGTGCCATTATTAGCAGTTTTCATTACCCTCGCCACCATAGCAGGATTCATTGCCACTCCAGTGAAGCCAATAAAAACAGTAGTAATAACTGCAACATATTTATTCTCAGCTCCTAAAGCAAATAAAGACAATGCTAAGATTAAAATAATCAATCCACACAAAAGTGTTTCCATTGTATACTTATCAGCAAATTTGCCAATCACTATATTCCCGATTACTGTTGCACTTCCATAGAGAGCAAGTAAATAGGGAATACTTGCGCTTGAAAAGCCTGTGATATTTGTAAAGATTGGCGAGAAATAACTAAATGCTGCAAACGTACCACCTATAATAAACATACTTGTTATGTACGCTGCCCAAAGATGAATATTTTTAAAGCGCATGAGCTCATCTTTCCAGTTTAAATGTGCTTTGTTTGGCGATGATGGTAGTAACAATTGAATCATAATCCCGGAAACTAGTACGAGAATAGAAACAAACCAAAAACTCGTACGCCAGCCAAAATTTTGCGAGATAACTGTTGTTATAGGTAAGCCTAGGACTGTTGCGATCATTAAACCTGCAAGAACAATAGATGCAGCTTTTCCCCTTGAATTAGGAAGAACCAATGTTGCAGAAAAGGATATGGCAACACCAAATGCTGAAGATGAAGCAATACCGGTAATAATGCGTGAAACCATCATACTATCATAGTTCCAAGCGATAGCTCCGAGCGATTGGCCAATTAAAAATACAAACATTAAAAATAATAAAGCTTGTTTACTGCGTATTCTTAAGAGAATTGCCGTTAAAATGGGACCTCCTATCACCATTGCTCCTGCATAAGCTGTAATTAAATATCCGATTGAAGATATAGGAACCTGAAATGCAAGAGCAAGCTCGTTCATCATACCTGCAACCATAAATTCAGATGTAGTCATACAAAAAATTGCTAGAGCTAGTAAATAAATAATCGATGGCATAAAAACACTCCTAATTTATTATTGTAACGATTGGTACAAAAATGATGGTAAAAAAGAGCGCACTAAGCGCCAAAAATAGATTCCAATGTTCCATTCATAATTTGCTCAGACAACATCCGATTTTGCATCGAAACATTAAGAACACGAAACCCGTAATAACTGCTTAAAAATAGACTAGCTAATTCCTCAGCTGTTTGCTTTTTTGAAATTTCGCCAGTTTGTAATCCTTCCTCCATTACTTTTTCTATAGCTAGTTTAAGAAGCTCGACATGCCGTGAGAAAATTTCTTGAACCATTACGTCATTTTTAGCTCTTTCCACACTCGCATTAATTAATAAACAACCCTTTTGATCGATATTCTCAAAATCTTCCTTTAATGCCCATTCGAAAAAATTACAAAACCGCTCTTTCAATGGAATTGGAGCATTTAATAATTCCTGCTGTTCCTTAATTCCAAACTCATGGTAACGTTCTAATACTTGTTTATAAAGTTCATGTTTACTACCAAAAGTATTGTATAAGCTGCCTTTCCCGAGTCCAGTATCATTGCATAAATCCTGTGTAGAACACCCCTCATACCCTCTTATCCAAAAAGTTTTCATAGCGACATCTACAATTGAGGAATAATCAAACTCTCGGGGTCTGCCTCGTTTAGTCAAATTTATCCACCTCTCGTTTACATTAATAGAATATCTTTTTTGTACTAAACGGTCAATAAAATTTTTCAGTCAAGTAAAGTTAAAGATAAAGGTAGTAAAGCATAAGTCTTGATTGACTTTGCCCTAAGGGAAAGGTGTATAAATGAATTGTAGCAAGTAACAAATCAAAGAGTGAGGTGGTTTTGTGCTATCAATTGGAGAATTCTCGAAGATATGTGGTGTCTCCACAAAAACACTTCGATATTACGATGAAATTGGATTAATTAATCCAGATGAGATTAATGTTGAAAGCGGTTATAGGTATTATTCCATCGAACAATTAAAAAAGATGCTCTATATCAACCGTTTAAAATCCTATCGTTTTTCCCTTGAAGAAATTAGAACTATGCTGGAATTAGAAGAGGATCAATCCGAAGAAATGCTTTGTTCAGCCCTAAACAAAAAGAAAAATGAAATTCAAGATAAACTAAAGGCTTTTGAATATCTTGTTAAACAACTAAGTCATGATATTGCAAACTTAGAAAAGGGTATACCAATTATGTCGTACCTTGACGATATCGAAGTACAGCTGGTTGAAACAAAGCCAATAAATATCCTTTTTAAGCGTCTAATAATGAGCAGTGATGACTATTCTTCGGGATACGGTACCTATTTTAGCAAGTTATATGAAAAGATTGCGACGGAGCAGCTCACTTTACTCGGTAAGCCGATGACGATTTACCACAGCCCTGAATTTAATCCTACTGGTAATGATACTGAGTTCGCTATTCCAATAGCTGAGTCTGTCAAAGGAACGAGAGATTTGCCTGGTAGCCTCTGTGCTAAATCCGTTTTAAAGGGAGCATATCCCGAATTAACATCTGTCTATGCTAATTTGATGAAGTGGATTGAAAACGAGGGTTATGAATTGATATTGCCGCCATATGAAATATATGTAACAGATCCACATCAAGCAAACTCCCCTGGAGATTATATTACTGAGGTATATTTTCCTGTAAAGAAAAAATGACAAATCGACCATTAGGAGGTTCCTATGCAAACAACAATAAATTGGCACAAGGTAGAGCCTGAAAGCATATATATGAATAATGAAAAGCTTTCTAAGCTTGAGCACATGGTAAAAAGTGATTATCACAATATAAATGGCATTGTAATTATTAGAAATGGTCATTTAGCCTATGAAAAATATTTTAACGGCAAAGGTCCTGATGAATGTCACCATGTAGCATCTGTTACCAAAAGTGTACTATCTGCGCTTATAGGCATCGCTATTGATAAAGGGTATATTAAAAGCGTTGAAGAAAAGGTGTTAGATTTTTTCCCTAAATATATTTCTGATGCTGATAAGCAGAAACAACAGATTACTATACGACATCTTCTCACGATGACAGTACCATATCCATTTGAGGGTTGGCATGAGCCACTAGATGTTCTATGTCAACAGCAGGATTGGATAAAATATACACTTGATATAATGGGTAAAAACGGTGATTTAGGCGCATTTAAATATTCTACAGCTGGCGCACATTTATTGTCAGCTATTCTTACTGAAAGTACAGGTAAGAGTGCACGAGCGTTCGCTAATGAACATTTGTTTACACCGCTTGGCATGAAGGAAATTCCTGACTATCAAATGAACGCATATGGGTTTGATGATTTATTCGGGAAAAACGTTAAGGGGTGGGTACATGATCCATACGGTCATTCGACAGGTGGATGGGGGCTAACATTAACTACTCGTGATATGGCACGATTTGGCTACCTTTATTTAAACAATGGCATTTGGGATGATAATAGAGTTCTCTCAGAGACATGGATTCGTGAATCCACGGAAATGAACCATAATAATTACGGTTATTTATGGTGGCTACGACAAGAAAATGGACTTTCTACATATTCAGCAATGGGGGATGGAGGCAATATGATTTGTTGTATACCGAAGAAGAATATGGTTGTGGCAATAAGTTCAGAATTCATCATGAATCCACGAGATAGATGGCCATTAATTAAAGAGTATATAATTCCAGCAGTATTATAATATTTATGTTGTACATAAAAGAAGATATATAAATTATCCAAATAACAACTTCTTATACCCAATCTTACAATTAAGTTGATCCTCTCCGAGTAGAAATGAAAAGGTGGCAAAAGTCATTTACATTCCTAACCGGGGAGGTTTTTTTGAGAGGACAGTAGTTCAAAAAATAATCTAAAAAATGGACTATTTTTATCTTCTATTAAATTATACTTTTATTAAGAATTTATTAAATAAAGAGAGGGAAAGAAATGAGTAGTTATTTGGTTATCCTTTTAGTCATTATTCTTCTTATGTTAAGGGAGAAAAAAGTTAGACCAACTCGAATGTGGATAATACCGATTTTGTTAATTGGGATAACGTGTACTTCCGTTTTAAATTCAGATAAATTAACGCCGATAAGCTTTGTCTTGTACTTCATTTGTTTAATAATTGGCATAGGTATCGGGATATGGAGAGGAAAATTAGAAAAAATTCGTGTTAATCATGAAAGTGGAATCGTAACTACACAAAGCTCTGTAGCTGGAGTTATATTATTTCTTGGCATTCTTCTTTTGCGTCTACTTGCAGCAAAATGGGGAAAAGAGCATGCTGTCATATCATTAACGAATGCTCTTATGTTTATACCGCTTGGTAGTGTATGTGCTCGTCGGTTTATTATTTATATGAGATACAAACAACTTACGGGATGAAAAAAATATGGATTTAAAATGTTTCTTTCGCATTTTACAAAAAATTGGTGCAGAAGATCGAACGCGAACGGTTGTATATGCTATTCGCAATAGAATAGTTTTGTAGATATAAAAGTGTGAACAGTTATTATTGCTATAAAAAATACTATAAAGTCCATAATATACAAAATTTTCGAAAATATGATAAAATAGTAGCGTGAAAAGGAGGATGAAGTATGACTGTTCAACAATTTACTGATTATGTGAAAAAGATGCAGCACTACGGAGAAGCATTAAGTGTGATTTATTGGGATATGCGTACCGGTGCACCTAAGAAAGGGTTAGCTCAGCGTTCAGAGGTAGTTGGAACATTATCTGCCTCCTTATTTGACATGCAAACTAGTGAAGAGTTAGGGCAATTACTAACGGATCTAGAGGGGCAAAAGGCAGATCTCGATGATGTTACGCAGCGTTTAGTTGAGGAAGTACGTAAAGAGTATGATCAAAATAAAAAAATTCCGGCTGATGAATATAAGAAATTCGTCATTCTACAATCTAAAGCAGAAACAGCATGGGAAGAAGCAAAGGAAGCTAATAATTTTGCTTTATTCCTACCTTATTTAGAGGAAATTATAAGCTGGCAGAAGAAATTTATACAATATTGGGGTATTAAAAACGGTTCTCCGTACAATACATTACTAGATTTATATGAACCGGATATGACAACGGATGTTTTAGATCAAGTTTTTGGTGAATTACGTGAAACAATCGTTTCTCTTGTGCAAAAAATCGCAGCTTCACCAAATAAACCAGATACAAGCATTTTATTTAAGCATTTCCCTCGTGAATCTCAGCGTGCATTATCATTAGAAATGTTAGCGCAACTTGGCTATGATTTTGATGCAGGTCGCTTAGACGAAAGTGTACATCCATTTATGATTGGCTTAAATCATGGAGATAATCGTATTACAACGAAATATGATGAAAATGATTTCCGCTCAGCAATTTTTGGAACAATCCATGAGTGTGGGCATGCCATGTATGAACAAAATATCGATGTGAAGCTTGATGGTTTACCGTTAGCCAAGGGTACATCTATGGGAATACATGAATCCCAATCTTTATTTTATGAAAATTTTGTAGGTAGGAACGAAAAGTTCTGGGAGCATAATTACGAGCGACTTCAAAAGTATTCACCTGCACAATTTGGGGATGTAGCATTAGCTGACTTCCTACGAGCAATTAATATGGTGGAGCCGTCGTTTATTCGCATCGAAGCAGATGAGTTAACATATCCACTACATATTATGATTCGCTATGAAATTGAACGCGACCTATTCAACGGCGATCTTCAAGCGAAAGATCTTCCGCAAGTATGGAATGATAAATACGAAGAATATTTAGGCATTCGTCCTGAAACAGATGCAAAAGGGGTACTACAAGATATGCACTGGTCAGGGGGCATGTTTGGCTATTTCCCATCCTATGCTCTAGGAATGATTTACGCTGCACAATGGAAACATGCAATGGATAAAGATCTTCCAAACTTTGATGAGCTGTTAGAAAAGGGTGAGCTTCTTCCAATTCGAGAGTGGTTAACAGACAAAGTCCATCAATACGGTGCGCTTAAGAAGCCATTCGAATTGCTACAGAATGCGACAGGCGAAGGCCTAAACGCAAAGTATTTAGCACACTATTTACAAGAAAAGTATACAAAGCTGTATCAGCTTTAAAGGAAAAAGCGATTTCTCAACTATATTTTATTAAAAGTCAAGAGTTAAAGTAATGCACTTGTTACATCAGTATTCTTTATGAAATGTGCAACATTATAAATAGTTATTTTCAAGCTGAACTAATTTTTTATTGGTTCAGCTTTTATTTGTGATTAAAAGTAAATTTAGATATATTTGCGAAATTAAAGTGTAGTACAATTAAGATGTTAAATTATACCTTATTAAACTAACGGTGCAGATTAGTTGAATAGTGTTGTTAAACTTTTGTTCAACAATCAGGTCATTTTGTTGGATAAGAGTGGGAAATATAAATCCAAATATGTATTATCGATTCTAAGGAATATTCTATGTAATAATATATATATGAAGTTTTGTAAGGAGGATATGCTATGAGTATAGTAGATTGATTACTCAGATTTTAAATAAGAGGAAGGTGGTAAATCAAATTTTATAGAGGTGTTCAAATTGAATAATTTAATGATTAATGCTGATTTTGGGAAGTTATGGTTTCATAATATATCTAAAATCCTAAGTGAACGTTTTCGCGAACTAATCATACCTATTATCATATTGGGTCTGTCTGGATCGCCATTAATGACTTCATTAGTGCTTTTATTTCAGAGAATTAGTTCCGTGTTTTTTTCTATTCCAATAGGTACTTGGATTGAGAAAAAGAACCTTGTTTTGATTTCTTCGATCTGTAATTTAATATATGCTATATTATTGTTTCTATTGGCATATTTAATAACAATCGATATAACGAGCCTTTTTGTTATTGGGCCAATATTATTTTTCATGGGTTTAGTGGGATTGATGTTAAATATTGCCCTTTCAGCTATGGTACCTAAAATTGTTGGGAGGCAACGTTTATTAAGTGCTAATAATTCATTAGAAGCCGCTGATGCGATTGTAACCTTAATTGGTCCAGCCTTAGGTGGAATTATACTTGCGAAATATGGCCCGAACATTACCTTAACTATTTGTGGTAGTTTATTACTTATTTCAATGTTATTTATTTCACTTATAAAATACCGAAATATAAGTGAGGAAACGGATGATAAGCCCATGAAGGGAAAACAGAAACTGAAGAGTTTCATTCGGGATTCCCAAGAAGGTGTAAAGTACCTCTATGCTAATGGAGCTCAAATTGTATCGTCGATTTCGGCTTTGGTACTCGGATTTTCAACCAGTTTTATTGTGCTTAGTGTTATCATTCATTCTAAATATACTCTCCATTTTTCAGAAGAGTATATTGGAATACTGTTATCTTGTGCTGGTATAGGCAATGTCGTTGGCGTACTTATAATGAACAAATTTATAAATGCAAACTGGTTATACTTTCTCAGTACTTTAATGATCATATCTTCATTTGGAATCTTATTATTGATATCAAATTCATTTATCGTCATGTGTTTCGGAATGATAATCTTTGATGGGGCACTTTCTATGGCATTTGTTGTTCAGATAACTGTTCAACAGGGCATTACTCCAGACCATTTGATCGCCAGGGTTCGAAGTTCCATATACGTTTTAGGTGGAATTGCAGCAATGTTAGCGACTATACTATCTGGTTTGATTTCTGAATGGAACTCTATGGCAGCCTTGGCATTTGGATCATTGGTTTTATTAGTCAATGGCTTGTTTATTTTTAAATATAAAAAACAAGGAGTAGCAATGGATAAAATCAGTCCAATTTATGCTGCATCCAAAAGTAGCTGAATGATGGATTTAATAAAGGTAAGGAATTGTATTAAGTAATGTTGCACCATCGTCTTTGATGAATAAAATCGTGTATAAAAATTGAAGTCTTATCGTTGTAAATCCGCATAAATCTGACGAGTCCCCTTATTGTGCTAACGGGTGCTTAACTTGAAGATCATTGAGCTGTTTTAGACAGCTCTTTTTCTTATTATACTAACGGAGCAGGTTAGCTCAATAAGCTTTTATGTCATTTACTAACATATCTTTCCAGTTTATTCAATGAAAAAAACAGACTAAAATAGTCTGTTACAAAAAAGTACTCCATATTGCTTTGAAAAAGATTCCTAGTCCAGCAAGGAATACACCTAAACAAGCTAAACTCAATGGGGATCCCCACTTAATTTCTGGCATAGAAAAAACCTCATTTCCTTATAGTTATAGAAAATTATACCATAACTTTCTATATAGGAAGTTGTTAAGCTAACGGGGCAGATTAGTCGAAGAGCGTTGTTTAACTTTTGTTCAACAATCGGGCCATTTTCTTGAATACCTTTAAATAAAAAGTATTTGGATATTGATGTTAAAATTCAATTGAGTTTATGAAGTAATATACTTAAATTAACAGGTAATTTGGTTGAACAAGTTAGTAAAAAGAAAGATATAATGAGTTACACGATTAGATTTGCTAATGAAAACGACTTGTCTAGTTTACTTATTGTAATTTGCCCATTAAAGCTTTCTTTGCTTCATGCTGTATAATACGGTCACAATATCACACGAATATCTTCCCGCCATATTCTGCTTGTAGACACGGTATTTATTTGTTCCTTCTAGAATCTGAAAATCTTTCTTACAAAAGATACATGTTACTTTATATGAAATCATCTTGTGCCTCCATTTTAAAATGCTCGATTAAAAATCATGAGGTTTGCTGTTCTTTTAAACTTATAAATGAAGTACCTACCGCTAAAAGTACAGCGAAACTAGCGAAAATAACAGCCGTCCATTGAAGTGAAAACCATTCAGCTAAAAGCCCTATTACAACTGTAAATAGTACCTGGAGAATACTTTGAATTAAATTCAACATGCTGCTAAAGCGCCCCATCACATCTGGATGTATCGTTGATTGATAGAGTGTAGCAAATCCAGTATTACTGAAAGCCATAAACATCCCTAATGTGACAAAACATATGACAGCTATAACATAAGAGTTTGCTAAATAAAAACCTAAATAACTAAGCATAGAAAGAAAAAATCCAACCTTTAGATAAACCATGACACTAAAAGTTTTCGCAAAAGCAGTAGCCAATAGCCCACCAACAATTGCTCCGATTCCCGCAACGGTTACGGTAATACCGTATAAGCTTTCAGAAATTTCAAGGTGTGCTAACAGAAACGTCATTTCCTGTGAATCTAATGCAAAAGCAATCATGAGGGCTATTGAATAAATCACGATTAATCGTGTAAAACTGTGAAGCTTTTTAGCGTAAGTGATTGTCATTTGCCAATCCTCTTTAATTGTTAACAGAGTTATTTTTGATGATTGACTTGTATTCGTTTTATTTTCAGACGGAAGCAAGCTTAATAAATAGGCACAAATAAAAAATGTCACTCCATTCACCCACATTGCCACACTTGTACTGAATGTTGCTAAAATAAGCCCTGCGAGTGCCGGACCAACCATAAACGAACCTGAACTTAATGTAGAATGAAGCGCATTAAAACGTTGCTTATGTCCTTCTTGTACATGCACAGATATTAAGTACGTACTGCTCGGACCAAAAAAGGTACTTGCAATATTTGTTGCGCCTACTAGAGCATAAATAAGCCATAGTTGGTCAACAAAAGGCATGAGACAAACGAAGAATCCTCGTATCAGATCCGTTGTAATAACTGTTTTCTTTCTGTTCCAACGATCAATATAAGATCCAACGAAAAAATTACAAATGATTCGAACAAGAGGACCTATAATATATAAGCCAGCTACAGCTGCTGGAGAGTGTGTTAAATTCCAGATCATCACGTTTAAAGCAATTAAGTAAATCCAGTTACCTAACTGTGAAACACCTAAACCGGTTAATAAATACACATAATGCTTCGACCACTTCATCAATGATAGCCTCCAGCAACTCTTTGTCGCATTTTCTCACTTGTTTCAAATAAAAGACGGTAAAGTTCTACTGCACGTTTATATTGTTTCGAGTTTTCATACATTTTTGCAACAAGAGGACCATAAGACAAAATCAATTCAATATGTTGTTCTTCTATAAAATACTTAAAAACTTTTTTCTCTATCTTGTAAAACTCCTCCAAGCTTTCTAGCCCATCAATTTGTTCAAACGCTTGCATTAAAAAGAATTGCATTTGCTGATGAGTACCTTGAGTAAAATCATTTTTTGAAAGCTCATGAAGTTTTTCTGAAAAAAGTTCCTGTTCACCGCCAAATAATATGGTACGCGTATAGTTTATTAGCGTATGAATATCCTTTTTGTATGTTAGTGCCTTTTCGTAATATGTAATTGCCTTCGTATATTGTTTATCTGATTCGTATGCAAATGCTAGGTTGTTATAAATGGATGACCACTGAACATCTGTAGCAATTGATGGTACATGATGTAGTAAATCAATTGCTGCATGATATTCTTTTAAAGCATCTTCTACTTGACCTAAACCATTTAAAATAACGCCATACATTGAATAGAGCTTTAATTGAAATAATGGCTTATATTGATGTTTAAATAACTGAATGGCTTCTTGTATATATAGTTTTGCGAGTGAAAATTGATAAGCGCGATGGCTAGCAAAAGCTAAATGGTAGACATAATTTGCTTGTTCAAAAGAAGAGCTTTTGGATAAGTGAAACTTGCTGTTTGATTGGAACTCTCGATTTAAAATCGCATCGTAGTTTCCGATCATTAGTTCATAATATGTTTTGACTGCAACCAATAATTGCCACTCTCTTGAGCCACTAGGTGATAGTAAGTCATCTAATGAGGCTAAAATGCCACCTGCTTCCTCCATGCAGTCTTGACTCAATAAGTACCGGCAATAAACTAAGTCTACTTGCATCTGTAAACTTGGCGAAGTACGCTGTACATAAAGTAAATGAAGCTGCTCCATCTCTTCTTCATTGATTTTTTCATTTGATAATAACTTCTCATAAATTTGTTCAATCAGTTGCTCTTGGTTTTTACCTTCTTCTACATAAGTTGTAAAATCCAACTGTAGTTTTTCAAATAACATTCTATACAATGTCTCATTTGGTTCTACTAATCCGTTCTCAATTCTACTTAAATAAGACGTTGTACAAATACCAACAGCCAATGTATCTTGGTTCATATTGTTTAATTGCCTGAAGAATTTAATCGTTTGTCCAATTTTATGATGTCGCTCCATATCAATCACCTCTATAATTATCATATCAAAATAAATCGGTTGAATATTGTGTAAATAGTATCCGATTTGAGAAACTAGTTATAACAAATTATGGCATATTGTGTAATCTTCTGCTTTTCTAGAGCAAGTTAATGAGGAAGTATTAAGAAGTTGTAGAAAGGAGGATAACTTTGAAAATAAAAAGGAATCAACTTTTTTATCACTATTATTCTGTCTGATTTTATTTCAAGTGGGGTGTAGCGAGGCGACAGAATAACACGAACTGAAGCGAAAATGATAGCAAGTAATAACATGGAGTTAACACAATAAAGTTAATATTCTGAAAATTCAGGTAGTAGTGTTGTTTTCGGAGTATAATAAGCGTCTCTGTTCTTATTCAACCTTCTTCTTCAACTAACGGAGTGCTTTAGTTGAAGAAGAACCAGAAGCAACGTTAGGCGAAATGAAAATGTAAAACTCCTTTATTTTCAAGTTATTTCTCGTTTGTGAATGATAAATTGTCTAATCTATCTTTTTTAATGGCTGTTTTCGAAAAGATTGTTGCTATTCAACTCCCATGAAAGAACTTAATCATCTTTCATTTTCTGTGGTGTAGCGCTGGTTTTTGCGCTACATGGATGGCTAACGGGGCAGTTTAGTTGAACAAGGAGGTAATACCTATGCTGTTTTAAACATATCTTAGTATGAGGGAGACATTTAACCTGAAATGTGGGTTTACGAGGTGTTATTGATCAAAAAACCAATATTATACCTATCAAAGTCTTTTATAATCGAGGGAGTGGTTTGTACTGAAACCTTTAACAGAATCAAAAAGTACCTCAAGAAATCTAAAAGAAATTTTAAAATCTCATCCATTAACTTCATTCTTTGTTATGGCATATTTATTTTCGTGGATTGTATTAATTCCATTTATCTTATCTCAATGGAATATCATCCCCAAAGCTAAAATTTTCGATGTTTTCTTTGGACTTAATGCTTTCGTTGGTCCTATGTTAGCTACATATATTATGATTCGGACTCTCGAAGGAAAAGGAGCTTGGAGAGTTATTACAAAAGGAATATGGAAACTTAAAGTAGGTTTAAAATGGTACTTCTTTGCACTTATCGTCATTCCTACTGTGATATATTTGGGATTTGTAATGTTAAACGGAGGGATTCCAAATTCTAAAGGGCTTACAACGCAATTTTACGCAACATACCCGATTTATCTTGTTGTAGTCTTCTTCTTTGGTGGCCCGTTTCCAGAAGAAATCGGTTGGCGTGGTTTTGCTTTACCTCGAATGCAATCTAAGTTTGGATCATTAAAAGCAACGCTATTGCTCGGAATTCTTTGGGCGTTTTGGCATTTACCTCATTTTTTAACCGCAGCACAAAGAGGAGGTCCGGGTTCAAACATTTCTCTTCTTTATTACGATTTACCTATTTTTATTGTGCTATGCCTAGCTGCTTCCATCATTTTAACTTGGGTGTTCAACTCCAAACAAGGAAATTTGTTTATTGTTATTTTGGTTCACGCTAGTTTGAATACTTTTAGTTTTATACAACCTCATTTTACTAACCCGGCTTTGAAAGAATCTGATTTATCTGTTTGTCTAGGATTAGGTCTTTTCGCTTTGATAATTCTTATTTTTACAAAGGGTAAATTGGGATATAAGAAATCTTCTCCTGAAGTGGAATTAGGTAACCAAAAAAATCTTAAACAAACGAGCGCAATTGTTGAATAAACTTTACTTTTCTCTTCAACTATGGTGCTTTAGTTGAACAAAAAAGTAAAGGTAGCCTTGTTAAAACAATCTAACAAGGCTATTTTGGTATCTCAATTAACTTTCTATTTAAACTGCTCAAAATGATTAGCAACCCATCGCTTCTGATTTTCTGCAACATATTGTTCAACTGCTATCAATCTATTTACCAATTCTTCTTTTGTAAGCTGCATATACTTCTTTTTAGCGATGTTTACATCACGTTCAGGGGAAATCTTTCTTAATGTCGCTTCATCAAATATAGGTTCTTCTGTTCCTGACACCGAAGGCATTCTTGGTTTGCCATCTCGAACACCTTTTAATTCTTCTTTATAATTATGCAAGAAAGCTTGACCATCCATTAATGGATTGCTATGTGTATATTGTTTTAAATGAATCATAGACTTATAAAAGGATTTTAACGCTGATAAAAAACGGCTAATTGTGTTTGGGCTTTTATTTGTTAAACTTACCAAACGAAACGAATCTTTATCATGAACCTTACACTTCATTTCATGCCTCAAATATTCCTCAACAACTACTCGTATCTTTTCCTCTGAATCATTCCATTCCACTCGTTGCCCTTGATAATTACTTTCTTCCTCTAACCACTTGAAAAAGGGAAGTAAACATTTCAAATAAGAAGTTGCAGAACTCTTATCGATTCTCCCTACACAATCAAAGTAATAATCCGACAAGGGAAGGAACGGTTGGTTATCTCTAAATACCAATAATTCATATTTGCTTTCAATATGTTTTGGACAATACTCATACCAATACAATTACTAACACCTCCAAAAAAGAACGCCTGTTCTATATTAACTTTTTTTCTTGCAATTATAAATGTTAACCCTTTTATTAAATCCTAGTAGAAATGTTAAGCAAAATAAAAATGTACACTACTAAAATTGAATTTAGTAATGTACATTTTTATAACATATTTATATAATGTGCAACATTAAAACAAGTTATGATGTAAGAAATCATCATAACTTGTTTTTAATATTACAGAGTAGAGAAATCGCTTTTTATGAAGATGCAAGAGATTGTTACCAAAGCTTATAGCCTTTAGAGCCAGGAGGGGAATTAGAAATAATATCGATAATTGGAATAGTATAGGCAAATAAAATTAATGCTACTAAAATAACAAGCCATACTTTAAAGTTCTCTAAGATAGCTGGAGTAGTACCACCGTTTTCATGTACTTCACCAACTGGGAATTCCTCTTCGCCTTTTGGTGCAAACCATGCTAATTTCACCACAATATAAAGGATGATTAAGATAGCGATGAATAGTATCGTACCACCAACAGCTTGAGCGATTTGATAAGGAATCCAATCATAAGCTTGTTGAGCACCGCCATACTCAGAGTAATCAGATCGACGAGGTGCACCGATCAGACCAGCGATATGCATAGCGGAAGACATAATTGTCATACCAGTAGCCCATAAAATAGCTGCAAAATTACCAAGATTGTTCAAAGATTTAGTCAATGTACGACCTGTTAAATATGGAATTAACCAAAATGCCGCACCAAAATAAGTTAAAACGGCTGTTGTTGCAATCGTTAAATGGAAGTGCCCTGTAACCCAAATAGTATTATGGATTAATTGGTTCATTTGGTAAGAAGCATTAATGATACCGCCTGCGCCACCAGGAATAAATGCTAACATACCGATAAATGGCACGAAGAAACGAGCATCTTTCCATGGTAATTTTTTAAACCAACCGTAAAGCCCTTTCCCACCTAATTCACGACCACGTAATTCGAACATTGCAAACATCGAGAAGGCTGTCATTAAGGATGGTACGATTACCGCAAATGTTAAAACAACTTGTATGAATTTCCATGTGCCATCAATACCTGGCTCTGTTAATTGGTGATGGATCCCAACTGGTACAGAAAAAATTAAAAACAGCATAAATGACAGTCTTGCTAAAGAATCAGAGAAAATTTTCCCTCCAATAACTTTCGGAATAACGACATACCAAACCATGTATGCTGGTAATAACCAGAAGTATACGAGAGCATGACCGAAATACCAGAACAATGTACGGGATAGTGCTACATCAACACGTTCGATAAAGCCTAAGGACCATGGAAGTAACTGGAATAGAACAGAAACAGCTACACCTAGAGTTGCTACGAACCACATTAAATTATTGACAACAACCATAAATGATAATAATGGGCTTCGTTGTCCGCTACCTTTGTTTTCTTTACGCCACTGTGCATAACGTAAAACTTGACCTGCGCCGCCAACCCAAGAACCAACAACGACTAATGTAAGGCCTAAATAGAATATCCAGTGAGCTTTCAGTGGAGCATAGAACGTATATAAAACAGATGCTTCGTTCAGTAGAACCATTACTGCAGCTGCTGCTGTACCGATAGTCATTAACCAGAAGCCGATCCAGCCAAGGCGACGTTGACCATCTGAAAAAGTCCCTGACGTACGGCTAACACTAGCAATTTGGAAACCAAAAATAAAGAATGTTGTTAAAATAAGACCGAGTAAAACACCATGTACGGTTAAAACTTGATAGTAACCAATGCCTGCTGGTAATGTAAATTGACCAGAACGAACGAAAACTTGTAATAAACCTGCAAGACCCCCTAATAACAATGCGATGAATGCCACGTAAATATGTGCCATCGCTAGCTTCGCATCACGACGATCCACTTTCGTCAAATTATTATTTAGACTCATTTGGCTTCACCACCTTTAGCATAGAGTGCATCATCGTATGTCCTGTACCACAGTATTCATTACATACGATTAAAAACTCTCCTTCTTTATTTACTGTAGTTACATATTCAGAAATGTAACCTGGTTCAAGCATCATATTAATATTTGTACCTGCAACTTCAAAACCGTGCATTACATCTGCACTCGTTGCAATAAATTTCACTTTAGCTCCAAGTGGCACTTCAATTTCTGGAGGATTGTAGTTAAATGCTGAAGCTAAAACAACTACTTCGTAATCCCAATCTTTACCTTCTACTTTATGTACACCCGGGTTATCGAAGGGTGCAAATTCTTTTACTTTCTCATAATCTAGTGTTTTTTTACCATTGTTCGGATGTGAGCCTTGATGGAATGCACCGATGCCTAGAATGATAAGGAATGCTACTAAAGTAGCGACTCCGAACACAAGCCAATACTTCTCATACTTATGTAAGTGCATATGTCTCTGTCCTTTCTTAGTAGAATCAATTATGCCTCGGCATAATTGCGTGTCATCCGCCGGAGGCTTTAATTTCTTTCAGTGGAAACCCGCTGAAAGGAAGTTAAAAACGATTGATGAACAAATCGAAGCAGTACACCCAAAGCAAGATAATGATGATTCCTACTCCAAATACCGCATAGAGTGAACCTTTTAAATTTTCATCTGACTTTTTTTTATTTGCCATTTTTGCTCCTCCTACGCTTTTATTGTGTCTTTCTTATTGCCATGATATATAAATAAATTTCTTTTTGATGTGAAAAAAATCACACATCTTGGCGAAAAATGTGAAAAAAATGTGAAAAATTGAGGAGGGAATAAAAAATAGCTACCTCAATAGTCATTGAGATAGCCACTTATTGGTTAGAATTAGAGGAATTATTATTAAAAACTCTTATTTTTCGAAAAATTTTACTAATTGAAATTTGGACTTGAGCCTAATGGAGCATCCATTGTTAATTATAGAGAATGATAAAGCATGGTCATAAATGTTTAATGTATTGGCATAGGATATATCATTTGGAACAGTTCGATATTCTAGTACTCTATTCTCCTTCAATTGTTAAAAGAACTGTCAGCGGACCAACGTTTGGAATTGTAACAGGGAGTACAAATGCCTTTTCAAAGCCGTATAACTTTGTGTTGCCAACCATCACTGTTGGCGGTGTGATATCAATTTCTAAGCTTTCTTGTCCTACAGTAGTGCATAAATTTCCTGCAATCATATTTCCGAATTCCCCTGTAAAGGATTCCAACATTTCTCCTTCAAGAGGCATACCAAACATTGTATTGCCGATGCCACTAAAAATTTCAGGAGAGGAATCAATGATTACACGGCCCTTTAAATCTCCTATTAAACCAATTAAAACACCCATTTGCTGTTGTTGAAATGGTTCAGAAATAATACTAGGTGTTTTCACCTCTATATCCATAGGTAGGATCGATTTTAAAGCGTGAATTGTCCCGTTTAAAATAGTTTGAAAGTACTTCGAATTACTCATCATTACCGCATCCTTTTTCCGACTTTTCTACATCTTACCATGTTAAATGGGTAAGATGAAAGTATGTCTTGACGAATTAATGGGAAATTTATATTATATTAATGAGAATGATTTTCAAAATCAATAAATGGACGTTAAAGTCTTTTCGAATAAAAATTTTTATATAAAAAGGAGCGGTCAGCGATGACATTTGTATTTATTGGAGCGGCAGTGGTTATCTATATTGGAGTGGGAACACACGTCATGAAACAGACGACTGCACATTTAAAATAATAGAATTTCAATTTTTTATACAGATAGAGCATGGTCCGAGTAATTTTGAGACCATGCTTTTTTTGAATAATATTTATCTTTAATCCTTTCAATGTAATAAAAAGAAAAGGATTATTTGTTTTTTTCTGAAATATATTGTAAATGAGAATAGTATTTTTGTAGAATTAAACAAAACCGTATATCAATACAAATAGGGTAAGTGATTCATTCGTTTAATCAGTAATCATTAAGGTTACAGTATCAGCTACCAGTAAATAAAAATGGATGGACGATACAGCGACGTCCTAGAGAAATTAGGTGAAGACAATGACAAAGATATTATTAACAGGATTTGTACCATTTCTTGAGTATAAAATTAATCCTACAATGCAAATTGTAGAAAATTTACATGGAGAAGTGATGGATGGCTATGAAATTGTAGGACGCATTCTGTCTGTGGATTTTCAGCAATCTGCTCAGCAACTGAAACAATATATTGCCGAGATACAACCACAAATCATTATTTCCTTAGGATTAGCTGGAGGACGTTTTAAAATAACGCCAGAGCGAATTGCGATTAATATTAAAGATGGTGAAGCGGATAACAATGGTTATACACCAGCAGATGAAAGCATTTATGATGGTGGTGAAGACGCGTATATAACGAATTTACCTATTAGGAATATGGTGAATAGATTAGGCAAAGAAGGGTATCCAGCAGAAATATCAAATACCGCGGGTACTTATTTATGCAACAATATTATGTATGAGGGGCTAGTTTACGCAAAGCAACATAAAGGGGTCCGCGCTGGATTTATTCATATTCCTGCATCATTTGATTTGGCGATTCAGCATGGGAAAATACCGGGATGGAATATTCAAGATTTAATAACTTCTATTAGGCTTTGTATCGAGGAGACAATTCGTACAACGAATGTTTGATTTTCCTCATACGATGTGAATTAGCCAACACACAAATCGTTTTGTATTTATGGATGCCCTAAAATATTTTAAGGCATCCATTTTTTTATTTATGAAACAAAGTATCTTTGATTTACTTAAGGCGATTAAAGTGTAGTCACTAATTCAACAGCCTCAACAATAATTGGTGTTCCTGCTGGTAAAGTGCCTGTAACAGTATGGAATGTTAATTCTGTTGCAGAAACTGAGTAAGAACCACCTTCCTGAAGCACCCCATTTATATATAAATTATGGTACCCATTTGTTACGATTGGGAAAGTAGTTGCAGCAGAACCGCTATCATTTAAAAAGGTAGTAGAGGCAACCGTTGTACCATCAGAGATCGTTAAGGGTGCAGCTAAAACATTGAAAAATCTAGCCGAAGTACCTGTAACATTGACATGAATATTAATAATAGAAAGTGCCACTTATTTTCACCCCCTTTCAGGTATGTTACTTACATTGTAGAAAATCCTAATGATTCTATGATGATTGGAGTACCTTTATAAATTGTTGAATTATCAGGACTTAAAGTTAAGGAGGTTGGAGTTATAGTGTAAATTCCACCTTCCTGCATTACGGCATTGATGTAAAGATTAACGTAGCCATTCGGATTAAAAATCTTAAATTCAATTGCTGTGTTCCCATCATCACCCCAAAATTGACTAGCAAATAGAGTCGCCCCATTCGTTAAATTAATATCTGATGTAGCAATATAGAAATATCTATTTACTGTTGGAATGATATTCCCATTAGGTTCAATGACTGGAGGAGGGTCTACCGGAGGAAGAGTACTAGCTTTTATACGAGGCCAAATAAACCGATCTTCACACCCACATTTTTGCTCGAGTTTTTGGTGATTCCTAAAGTTCACCATTTTTTTATCACCCCATTTAATTATTTTTTCCCCAAGTTCACTTTGTAATTTTCACTATTATTAGTACTGCAATCACACATTAAACTTTTTTAAAACTTAATTTGCCTTAACTTAAAATATGAAGAAAATTATAAATTGCTTAGTTGTGCAACCATTTTGAAATAGAAATTAGTAGTTTTTTTAAAAATATTGGCCCATCACTACAAATTGAGAATGACATTTTGTTAAAACGTATGAAATCAACCCCACGTTTTGATAGTGAGCCTGGATAAAGCATTTTTTTGGTTAAACAGGGCGATATGGATGAATATGGCGTCTGAAACCTTTATATATATGCTTTTCAAAGTAAATTAGTGTTATACTTTGTTTGTCGAATAAGGTAGAATACTATTTATGACTATCTTCATTCAGAAAAACTACCACCTCTAAAGTGGTAAGACGAATCAGGATATAGTTCCTTTCTAAACAGTACTGAATGAAGATTAAGCCTCCGGCGGATGTCACGGATTTTTAAAGGAGTGAATTGTGCTCGCACAATTCAAAATCCGGACGCATTGTTTATCTGTGCGACAGCGGCAATTACGCCAAGGCGAAATTGATTAATATAAATAAAGGGGTTACTGGTTTTATGAATGATTTTGAACAACAGTTGGAGGCGCTATTAAAGCAAGCGTCGTTACAATACATAATTTATCAGCATAATGGTGATACAGAGCGTATGGATAAGACATCACTTTTTGCACGTAAAATACAGCAAAAAGAATATGTTATCGGCTTTGCTGGTCATTTCTCTGCTGGTAAGTCGAGTATGATTAACGCGCTATCAGGTGAAGATTTACTTGCGTCAAGCCCTATTCCAACGAGTGCCAATATCGTCAAAGTCCATAAATCAGATGAAGACTTTGCGATTGTCTATATGCACAATGAAAAACCTGTAAAATTTGAAGCAGGTTATGATTTTAAAACAGTGAAAGAGCTTAGTAAAAATGGGGACCTAGTGTCTCAAATTGAAATTGGTCATAGTACATCGACATTACCATTAGGCGTCACAGTTATGGATACGCCAGGTGTCGACTCAACAGATGATGCACACCGTATGTCAACAGAGTCAGCCCTTCATATTGCTGATATCGTATTTTATACAATGGACTACAATCACGTGCAATCAGAATTGAATTTTCAATTTACAAAGCAATTAATGAAGTACAATCCAAACGTTTATTTAATTGTAAACATGATTGATAAGCATAATGAAAATGAATTAAGCTTTGAGGAATTTAAGGCAACAGTTCACAATTCCTTTGCGGCTTGGGGTGTAGTACCAAAAGGTGTATTTTTCACTTCATTAAGAGAGCCTGAGCACCCTTATAACGATTTTAAAGCTGTTAAGAAAATTGTTATGGATAGTATGAATGATTGGCAGGATCAACTTGTAAAGACAGCATCAAATACGCTGCGTTTATTACAAAGTGAGCACGACACTTATTTAACAGAAGAAAGAGAAGATCGTTTAGACATCGATGAAGATGTATTAAGTGCCGATGACTGGGCAAACCATAAAGATATTTTAGAGCAATACAATAAGCTAAATCGTCAAGTTGAATTGTTCTCGATTGAAGCATGGAATGAAACGTTCGAGGACCAACGTAAAGAACTTCTTGCGAATGCTGCCATTATGCCAGCTGATTTACGCGATAAATTACGTCTGTATTTAGAGAGTCAGCAGGATGGTTTCAAGGTAGGGGGCTTATTTACTGCTAAGAAAAAAACAGAGGAAGAGCGTAACCGCCGTAAAGAGGATGCTTATAGTGCCTATCAAAATGTTGTGCATGCACAGATTACTGGACATTTAAAAGGGCTAATGAAAAAGGTGTTAAAGGATGTTAGTGCATTAAATGAAGAACGTGCTACCGCTATTGATGCCTACGCCTTTGAATTACCATTCTCTCTTATTGAGCAGCAGGTACAAGCTGGTGCCATATTAACTGGAGATGCCGTATTAAACTTCGCTAACCGTGTAGCAGAGGCAACAAAACGCTACTTCATCCAGGAAACAGATAATTGGAAGGATGCACAAGCAACAACTTTAGAAGCAGTGGCTACTGAAACAGCTGCTCCATCTAAATTAAAAATGGCTGGGATGCAAGCGAAAGTTGATGCTATTCAGGCAGTGCTTGAAATCGAGGGCTATCAGCAATATAGTGCAAGTATTATGCACCAGGCAAGCAATGAAATACGTCAGCTAGCAAATCAACAGCTTACAAATTGGGATCAAGCCTTTAAGCGAGATTTAGCAGATATTCGATTGTTTGATGAATCGATGTTAAAGCCAAAAGAAGAAGCATTACAACAGGAAGAGGCACAGCAAGCAGTTAGCGCAACTAGCCTTCCTATTGAAGGTGTAGTGAAGCGTGCACTTCATACGGCAAACTCGGTAAAAGATGTACAAGGCTTTGCGGAAGTAGCAACTTACTTAGAAAATAAAGTAGAACGATTACAGAAAAAAGATTTCACAATCGCGCTTTTCGGTGCATTTAGTGCAGGGAAATCTTCGTTCTCTAATGCGTTAATGGGTGCAAAAGTTTTACCTGTATCACCAAACCCTACAACAGCGGCAATTAATAAAATTCGTCCTGTGACACCAGAGCATCCGCATGAAACAGCAGATGTACTGTTAAAAACAGCTGACCAAATGCTAGAGGATATTCAAGCTTCATATGCAGCAGTTGGATTATCAGTTTCTTCTTTAGAAGAGGCATTTAATCGTGCAGATGAAGGACTTGCGGTACAGCTATCGGACGAACGCCTAAATGTGCATAAATCATTTATTCGTGCATATAAAGAAGGGTTCCCAACATTTAAGTCTGAGCTTGGAAAAGTATTACGTGTTAACCGTGAAGAGTTCGAAAAATTTGTTGCGCAAGAAAATAAATCATGCTTTGTCGATAATATTGATTTCTATTATGATAGTCCGTTAACACGCATGGGTGTGACACTTGTTGACACACCAGGAGCAGATTCTATTAATGCGCGTCATACAGGTGTTGCGTTTGAATATATTCGTAATGCTGATGCAATCTTGTTTATTACTTATTATAATCATGCTTTTGCTAAAGCTGACCGTGAGTTTTTAATTCAGCTAGGGCGTGTGAAGGATGCCTTCGAACTTGATAAAATGTTCTTTATCGTCAATGCGATTGATTTAGCGACAACAGAAGAAGAGCAGGAAGATGTAAAAGGTTATGTGCGTTCAGAGCTACAACGCTTTGGCATTCGCTTCCCTCGACTTTACGGTGTGTCGAGCTTATTGGCATTAAAGGAAAAAGTAGAGGGTGCTGATTTAACATCAGGTATGCCACCTTTCGAAGATGCCTTCCACACATTCTTAAATGATGAATTAAGTGCATTGGCTGTTCAGGCACTTGCAGAGGAAGTCGATAAAACGGAACAACGTTTAGGTGACTTAATTGCGCAGACAGAAGAGAACTTAAAGCGTAAGGATGAGCGTTTAGAGGAATTAACAACTCTTGAACAGCATATAACATCGAAGTTTAATACGCTTAATACAAGCATGTTAGAAAGTGAAACGAAGCAAGAGCTTGATGAATTATTGTATTATGTTCTTCAGCGTGTGTATTATCGTTACCCAGAGTTCTTTAAGGAAGGCTACAATCCTTCAACATTTTCAGCAATGCCAGCTCAGCAAGCATTAGAGCATGCTTTAAAAGAAGTAATGCAAAGTTTACGTTTTGACTTTACACAAGAAATGCGTGTAACAAACTTCCGTTTATCACAGTTTATTAGTAAGAAGATGCAATTACGCTTTAAAGATGAAGTACGTGAGCTGAAAGAATTAAACCGTAGCTTCTCATTCTTAGCGTTTGAATCTTCTGAGCCAGATTTACTTGATTTTGAAGGACCATTTACAGATATTGTGAAATATTCAGGTGTTAAATCACACTTCCGCAATCAAAAGGCATTCTTTGAGAAGAATGAAAAAGTGAAGCTAAGTGAGGCGCTTGAAGTATTAACAAAACCAGATGCGCAAAACTATTTAGATTCACAGAAAGTATCCCTCATGACATGGGCTATTACCTATATTGCTGAGGAAGCAGAGAAATTACGTCTGCATATTTACCATCAGGCACTTGAACAAATTGCAACAGAAAGACTTGCACTTCAGGAAGAAAGTCGTTTAGCTTCTTGGAAAGCTATTTACGAACAATTACAATACGCATGAGGTGATTCATTTGGGAAAAGTATTCAAATCAGTTGAGGAAATTCAGTTAGATGGAGTCCGTTTCTTAGATGCCCGCTTTGATTTACAAAACAAAGAGGCGGGGAATAAAATATTTGAAGAGGGACACGCACCAGGAGCGATTTATATCGATCTAGAGCAGGATCTATCAGATATGGGGTCTAGCGATGGCCGCCATCCTATGCCAAGTAAGGAAAAGCTATCGGCAGTATTTCAAGGATTAGGATTAAATTATGAAGATCAAATTGTCGTTTACGATCAAGGGGCTGCGCCATTTGCACCACGTGCTTGGTGGATGCTGACATATGCAGGCTTTCCAAATGTAGTGATTGTGAATGGTGGTGCACCTGCGCTCGAGGAAAAAATATCTTTCACAAAAGACATTATAAAATATCCACCGACTACGATTGAATTTGTTTGGCGAGATGAGCTATATGCTCCACGTGAAGCAGTTAAAGCTATTGTAGATGGAGAAGTCAATGCGACGTTGCTAGATGCACGTGCCGCAGCTCGCTACCGTGGTGACGTGGAGCCTCTTGATATGGTAGCTGGGCATATTCCAACAGCAAAAAACTTTGACTGGGAACAATTAAAGTCAGATGGTCGTCTACAAGCCAATGATGAGTTACGCAGCAAGGTTGCTCAAGACGAGCACGTTGTTGTATATTGTGGCAGCGGTGTTACAGCATCACCATTGTATGCAGTACTAGCAGATGAAGGTTATGAAAATATTCAACTGTATGTAGGCAGCTTTAGTGACTGGATTACACAATATGATGTAGAAAAAGGAACAAATGAATAAATGATTGAGGAAGAAACGCTCACTTTGGTGGGCGTTTTTTTGCTTTTATTGGCGTGGAAAGGGTAGCGTTGTTGAAGCGACGGAAGGTATGATCAAAGCGACGGATAAAATAGCTGAAGCGACGGATAGAGTGGCAGAAGCGACGGAAAGAATGGTCAGAACGACGGATAGAATAGTTGAAGCGACGGAAAGCGGACGAAGTGATGGATAGAGTGGCAGAAGCGACGGAAAGAATGGTCAGAGCGACGGAAAGAATGGTCAGAACGACGGAAAGAATGGTCAGAACGACGGAAAGCGGACGAAGTGACGGATAGATTGGCAGAAGCGACGGATAGAATAGTCGAAGCGACGGAAAGCGGACGAAGTAATGGATAGAGTGGCAGAAGCGACGGAAAGAATAGTCAGAACGACGGAAAGAATGGTCAGAGCGACGGAAAGAATAGTCAGAACGACGGATAGAATAGTCGAAGCGACGGAAAGCGGACGAAGTGACGGATAGAGTGGCAGAAGCGACGGAAAGAATGGTCAGAGCGACGGAAAGAATAGTCAGAACGACGGAAAGCAGAGCCAAGGTGACGGATAGAGAAGCCAAAGTCGTGGATAGCCCCGCCCAAATCGTGGATAGAACCGTCAAAATGATGGATAGCCCCACCAAAATCCACCAGAGCGAAGAATTATGAAACAATATATGTGGATTGTGCTCTCTTTTACAACAAGCTGGACTTTTCTAATGAATATAGAATACGATGCAATGGTCTCTCTATTAATAGTAGAATCTGTTTTAATAGTAATCTTCCATTTACATTTATTTTCCATTACATCATTTGACAAAGGATATTATATCAACGAATCCGAATTGTGATGTATTCATAAAATGACTGGTTATTCATTTTATGCTACACTCTTTTTACAAAGGGGGGGGAAAGGATGTTTGAACGAGAGAAAAGTATAGAGATTCAACAAAATCGTGATGTGAAATGCGCTCACGGTAAAGTGACAGTTCAGGGGATAGGAATGAGTGTTTATAGCTTTTTTGTAGATGGCTTACTAATTGATACAGGCTCATATTCACTTTCACAGGAGTTCCAATCCTTTTTT
The DNA here is from genome assembly GCF_047737915.1 of Lysinibacillus sp. NPDC056185. Lineage (NCBI taxonomy): Bacteria > Bacillati > Bacillota > Bacilli > Caryophanales > Bacillaceae > Lysinibacillus > Lysinibacillus sp. NPDC056185. The sequence goes on along the minus strand of NZ_JBLLLQ010000001.1, from coordinate 238,228 downwards.
AACGAAATACCGATTGAACAATTGGCGCTCACTCATTCGCATGAGGATCACTCAGGAAATGCAGCATGGATTCAGCAACATAAGGGTGTACCTATCTATGTTCACCGTGATTCGGTAAGTCTTTGTGCAAAGGATGGAGAGTATCCATTTTATCGACAGGCATTATGGGGGGAGCGACCAGCGTTTATTGCCCAACCATTAAGCAATACATTGCAAACGAAATCAGCTACATTGGACATTATCGAAACACCAGGGCATACGACAGATCATGTATCATTTTACAATCGAGAAACAGGTGCTATGTTTACAGGAGATTTGTATATACAGACGAAAACTAAGGTTGTCCTTGATGAAGAAAATATCGTACATACCTTGGCGTCTTTGAAGAAAATATTAAACTATGATTTCGAAGAAGTTTATTGCTGTCATGCAGGCTTTATAGCGGATGGTCGAACGAAAATACAAGAAAAAATTGCTTATTTAGAAGATATGGAGAGTAATATAAGGCGGTTGTTTCTTAAAGGTTATTTAGTAGATGAAATTACAAAAGCTATCTTTTCTCGTGATTACCCGATTACGAAAGTATCAGGGGAACAGTGGTCTTCCAAACATATTATTACTGCTTTTATAAATCAATTTACGCAAGAGTCCTTAAAATAAGGACTCTTTTTTTGCTTTGAAATTGAGGGATTCAGTAAGGAAAAAAAGAATACTTGAGGATGCATAATAAAAAACTTTGTGAAAAAATGTGAAGAAAATGTGACGGAACCAGATGGAACAATGGATACGCTTACATTAGTTTGTGAAAAATTTCTCATTTACACAAGAAAAATACTATGTGAAAAGTTGAACAGGCTTAATGGCGGTATTTGTACATTTTTAATAAAGCTAATCGATGCGAATATTATATTATAATAATTGATTGTGAAGTTAATAACAAAGCATAAAATTAGCGGAGATGAGAATAGATAGCGCTATTTAGATGAAAAACTGAAATTGACAGAAAATTCGTTGACTTTACTTTCACAAAGTATTATGATTCTGAAATATATAATAATTTGAAAAGAAAAGGATGGGATTGAATGGACATTATGAAAAAGGCTTTAGAAATGCACGAGTATTATAGCGGGAAATTAGAGGTGATTTCTAAGGTGCCTGTGCAAGATTCATATGATTTAAGTCTTGCGTATTCGCCAGGGGTAGCTGCGCCTTGTGTAGAGATTGAGAGAAATCCATCACTTGTTTACGACTATACAATGAAAGGTAACATGGTGGCAGTTGTTTCAGATGGAACGGCGGTATTAGGGTTAGGGGATATTGGTCCGAAGGCAGCATTACCAGTAATGGAGGGGAAGGCTATTTTATTAAAGCGTTTTGCCAATGTTGATGCTTTTCCTATTTGTTTAGATACGAAGAATACGGATGAAATCGTCAGCATTGTGAAGGCGCTTGCTCCTACTTTTGGTGCTGTAAATTTAGAAGATATTTCAGCCCCAAGATGCTTTGAAATTGAAGATCGTCTGCGCCAAGAATGTGATATTCCCGTATTCCATGATGATCAGCATGGAACGGCGATTGTAGTAGGTGCAGGGATGATTAATGCCAATCGTATTGTGAAGAAAGATGTGGCAACGATGAAGGTCGTAATTAATGGTGCAGGAGCAGCGGGTATTGCTATTTTACGTATTCTTGTGCAAATGGGCTATAAAAATATTTATATGTGCGATACAAAAGGCCTCATTTATGAAGGTCGCGCTGAAGGTATGAATCCAATTAAAGAAACAGTGGCCCATTTAACAAATCCTGGAAAAATACATGGGACATTGGAAGATGCCATTAAAGGTGCTGATGTCTTTATCGGCGTATCGGTTGCTAATTTATTAACAGAAGCACATATTGCTTCAATGAATGATGATCCAGTCGTGTTTGCACTAGCAAATCCAAATCCTGAAATTACGTATGAAAATGCTAAAGCATGGGGTGTACGTATTATGGGAACAGGACGCTCCGATTATCCAAATCAAATTAACAATGTGCTTGCTTTCCCTGGTATTTTCCGTGGGGCATTGGATGTTCGAGCAACAGATATTAATGAGGCTATGAAAATAGCTGCAGTGGAAGCGATAGCCGCTCTTGTAAGTGATGAGGAATTAACGGAGGAATATATTGTACCTAAATCATTAGATGAGCGGGTTGTTGAAATTGTTTCCCAAGCTGTAAGTGGAGCAGCTGTTGAGTCTGGTGTGTCGGAGCTATTCCAACAAAATACAGTGCTTTCAGTTTAATGTGAAAAAATCTCCCACTCTCATAGAGAGAGGGGAGATTTTTTACATTGTTCCGGCTAAAATGCCGATAACTGCAAAGAGAACAATCACCAGAATAATGAGGGCAATGAGAATAATGCATGGAATATAGAGTGTAAAGAACGCTCTCCAATTGGTTATTTGGTGTGCTTCTGCAACAATTCCTACTGTAATAATGAGGTTCCAAATTGCAACCACAATCGATAATAAAATTGCAATCCAAAAAACCCAAGGGTAAGGCCCGGCGAAGTTAGGATCCATTAAAGATTCAGGTGATGTAAATAACCAAATTAAATAAAAAGGAATAAGGACTATAGATGGAATAGCCGTTAAACTTAGCCCTTTGAATAAGTGTGAGTACGTACCTGTTCCTTTAAAAAGTTTACCGAATAGCCAAGCGATGAGTGCAACAAAAGCTGTACCGATTATTCCTGAAATCGGTGATGCAATAACACAAAATAGTAAGATAAGCCAAGGAGAAAAGTCTATCACGGATATCTTATCAATAAGGTCTGAAAGTGTAACACCAATATAACCAATTGACAAAAGAAGAAGAGCAAAACCTATTGATTTTTCTTCTATCATGTAACGGGTTGTTTGCTTTGGATGCAACCAAATAGACAAAAATGGATTAACCTTTAGCCTTTCTTGTGATGTTTCATTAAAGTCATCCATTAAATTACCTCCAAAATAATAGTATAAATGCATTATGCGTATAATTAGTATACGAGTGAACGAATGAAAAGTTTCGAAAAAACATCTTAGCAACAAAAAGAGCCGCAAGAAAGCGACTCTTTTTGATTACTCGTATCTAGTCAGGCATAGCATTTAAATAGAATGGTTTTTTATTCAGCTAACATAATTTTTTCAAGTTCTAATGGTTCTATGTATTGTTCGCCTTTGTAAGCACGCATATTACCACCTGAAATTTCATCGATTAATAAAATTTCATTTGTTTTAGCATCGCGGCCAAACTCTAGTTTAATATCATAAAGTGTTAACCCTTTTTTATCAAGCTCTGCAGCAATAAATTTAGCGATTTCAATTGTACGTTGCTTTAATATTGCGTATTCTTCGTGTGTTAACAGGTTTAACATGGCTAAAGCATCTTCAGAAATGGGAGGATCTAGTCGATCATCATCTTTGATAGTAACTTCTACGAAAGAATCTAAGTCTTGTCCTTCTTTTACGTATGCACCATAGCGACGTAGGAAAGAGCCTACTGCCTTGAAGCGGCAAATGACCTCTAACCCTTTACCAAAAACAGTTGCAGGTTTTACTGTCATTGTTGCATCGTTGAAGTTTGCATCAACGTAGTGAGTAGGAACTCCTTGTTCGTTTAGTTTTGAGTAGAAATAAGAAGTTAAGCGAAGTCCAGCTAAACCAGCACCGTCGATTGTTAACCCTACAGTATTAGCACCCGGGTCGAATACGCCGTTCTCTCCAGTTACATCATCTTTAAATTTTAATAAGTAATGACCATCTTCTAATTGAAACACATTTTTCGTTTTACCTGTATACAATAATTCCACAAAAAACCCTCCAATATTTCGTAGTACTTCATTATTATAACACGAATGTTTTGAAAGTTTAATAGTAAAAATGTTCGTTTTAAACGATATTTTTCGTGTTTTTCAACTTCTTATCTAATGAAAAATAAGGTGATAACGAATGTTTGTTATCACCTTAAGTGGATTGAAAGGATTCTGAAATTATTATTAATAAACGCCTTCAGCTAGCATACCATCAGCAACTTTTATGAAGCCAGCGATGTTCGCGCCAACTACAAGGTTCCCAGGGTAACCATATTTTTCGGCAGCTGCTTTACTGTCTGCATAAATATTTTTCATAATTTCATGTAATTTAGCATCTACTTTTTCAAATGACCAGAAAACACGACTTGAATCTTGCGCCATTTCAAGAGCAGATACAGCAACACCTCCGGCATTAGCAGCTTTAGCAGGACCAAATAATACGCCAGCATTTAAGAATTCGTTAATTGCTTCAAGATCTGATGGCATGTTTGCACCTTCACCAATAGCTTTCACGCCGTTAGAGATTAAAATACGAGCTGAATCGCCATTAATTTCATTTTGTGTAGCACATGGAAGCGCGATGTCACAAGGGATAGTCCAGATACCAGTGCAACCTTCTGTAAATGTAGCATTTGGACGATAGTTTAGGTAAGTGGAGATACGATCGCCTTTTACTTCTTTAATTTCTTTAATTGCATCAAGATCTAAACCTTCTGGGTCGTAAACATAGCCTGAAGAGTCAGAGCAAGCAATAACTTTTGCGCCATAAGCTTGTGCTTTTTCAATAGCATATGTTGAAACGTTACCAGAACCAGAAACTACAACTGTTTTACCTTCGAATGAATCGTTGACATCTTTTAGCATTTCATTTACAAAATATACAGTACCATAACCAGTTGCCTCTTTGCGGGCTAAAGAACCACCGTAGCCAGGAGTTTTACCAGTTAATACACCAGATTCATTTGCTTTTGTTAAACGCTTATATTGGCCCCATAAATAGCCTACTTCACGAGCGCCAACACCGATATCGCCTGCTGGAACATCGACATCTGGACCAATATGGCGGTATAATTCAGTCATGAATGCTTGACAGAAACGCATGATTTCCGAATCTGATTTACCTTTAGGATCGAAGTTTGAACCACCTTTACCACCACCGATTGGTTGGCCTGTTAAAGCATTTTTAAAGATTTGTTCAAAGCCTAAGAATTTGATAATCGATTCATTTACCGAAGGGTGGAAGCGAAGACCGCCTTTGTATGGCCCCATTACGTTGCTGTATTGCACACGGTAACCACGGTTTACTTGAACTTTATTGTTATCATCTTGCCAAGCTACGCGGAAAGAAATGATACGATCTGGCTCAACGATACGAGATAAGATATTGGCTTTAATATATTCAGGGTGTTGTGCAAATACAGGCACTAATGAAATGAAAATTTCTTCAGCTGCTTGTAAGAACTCCGCTTGATAACTATTTTGTTGTTTTAGTTGCTCGAATACGCCGTCAACGTATTCTTTTGCTAATTGTTCGTTGCTTACAGTTGTAGTTGTCATAGTAAAAAACCTCCAGTTATTTGATATTTGTATCGTATATCTATTTTTCGCACTATTCAATAAAATACTTTTTCCAACAGTCTAAAGTTTGTGAAAAATTTAACAAGTAGGGGTGAGAATTTATTATATCAAAATAATGATGAGTTTGAGTGATCTATCTAATTATGAGAAAGGAATGATGCTTTATTGTGAAGGTTTTAATTGACGCTGATGCCTGTCCAGTCGTGGATTTAGCACTATCTATATCATCTGAGTTTGAGATTGAAACAATCTTGTTTTGCGATACATCCCACCGTATCGAACGTGATAATGTAATAACAATTATGGTTCCGAAAGGTCCAGATTCAGTTGATTTTACGCTAGTGAATGCGCTTTCAAAATACGATATTGTCATTACACAGGATTACGGTTTAGCAGCTATGGTTTTGGCAAGAGGCGGTTATCCAATCGATCAAAATGGACGAGAGATGTCTAATGAAAATATCGAACGTTTGCTCGATATGCGCCATGTTGGACAAAAAATTAGACGTGCTGGTGGACGTACGAGAGGACCTAAAAAACGAACACAAGAAAACAATATTTCATTCGAATTGAAATTTCGACAAATTTGTGAACGAGCAATTTTAACTCAAAAAATGGAGGAATCTGAAGGTGGAAAATGAGCGTAAACACGAACTATTTAATCAATTTCCGAGACTAAATGAGTTAGCAAATCATAATACTGTACTTTGGGAAAATACAAATCGAGAAAAAAAGGCGCAAACAAATCTTTTTTCAATAGAGGAAGTTGAGGAGGCAGAAGAAACACTTAAACGCTTTTCTTCCTATTTAACTTTAGCATTTCCGGAGCTTTTGGAAAGCAAAGGGCTTATTGAATCATCTTTACTAGATATACCTTTCATGAAGAAAGCTCTTGAAAAGGAATTTAATGTTTTAATACCAGGTCAATTTATCTTAAAATGCGATCATGCCTTGCCAATTTCCGGCTCTATTAAAGCCCGTGGTGGTATTTTTGAAGTATTAAGGCATGCAGAACGGCTTGCGATCGCTAGTGGCAAGCTAACAAAAGAGGATAGTTATGCCGTGTTGGCAACAGAGGACTTTCAATCGTTCTTTCAGCAATATACAATTGCCGTAGGTTCTACAGGTAATTTAGGATTGAGTATCGGCATTATGGGCAAAAAACTCGGCTTTAATGTCGTTGTACATATGTCGAGTGATGCAAAAGAGTGGAAAAAAGCATTGCTGCGTGAAAAAGGTGCGACAGTTATTGAATACGAAGCAGATTATAGCGTTGCTGTAGAACAAGGTCGTCAAGAGGCTGAACAAGATCCTATGTGTCATTTTATTGATGATGAAAATTCGAAGGACCTATTTGCCGGCTATGCAGTAGCGGCGAAGCGTTTAAAAGCACAGTTTGAAAAGACGAATATTACTGTGGATGCTGCCCATCCATTGTTCGTGTATTTACCCTGTGGTGTAGGTGGAGGACCGGGGGGAGTTGCGTACGGGATACGTGAAATTTTTGGAGAACATGCCCACATCTTCTTCGCTGAGCCCGTAGCATCCCCTTGTATGACAATTGGCTTGATGACAGGTTTACATGATGAGATCAGTGTAGAAGATATTGGATTAGACAATAAAACAGAAGCAGATGGTCTAGCAGTCGGGCGTGCGTCAAAATTTGTTGGCAAAGTGATGGAAACATATATTAGCGGCTGTTATACAGTGAAAGATGAAGAATTATTTACATCACTCGGTTTAGCGATGGAATCGGAAGATCTATTTTTAGAGCCATCTGCGCATGCAGGGATGTTCGGACCAATTCATTTAATGAAAAATGGTCAAAGTTATTTAGAAAAGTATGATTTAGTTAATAAGATGGAGCAAGCTACCCATCTTGTATGGGCAACAGGTGGAAGTATGGTGCCGGTGGAAATGCGTGAGGAATACCTGGCAAAGGTAGTGCAAGTAGCAAGAACTAATGATTAAGGTAGTTAGTTAATAAGAAAACGCAAGAATGCTATTTGGAATTAACATTCTTGCGTTTATTACTTTTAAAGTTATTTATATAAATAGTCTAACGCTTGATAATCTTGCTGATAGCGTCCACCGTCTGCTACTTCAGCGTGATATAGAGCTTTTAAAGCATAATTTTTTTGTAAATCCATTTCGGACATTAACTCTTTTAGGCGATCATGTAATTCACGGTTTTCTTTCACAAGTTGCTGCATTTGTGGTTTAAAATATTTCATTCTTTCTAACTCCTCAATTTATAACGTGCTTATTAGTATAACACTTTTAGCTTTTGAAAATGCACTCATATTCATAATTCTGGCTTTAAAAGATTATTCGGTCGATCATGCCGTGACTTATTATGCCATGATATATATTAATTGGTGTGAAAGCTGTGCGACTCCTGGCCCTCGTGAATGTAATCATAAAACCTCCAAATCATACATAGATTTGGAGGTTTTCCATTAGTTAAAGCTTTACAACTGCAATTGTTTTCGCTGAGCGGTTAAAAATACTTCCTGTGCTGCCCGTACACCTGCACCTGGCTCAAAGTCATATTCAAAGTCTTGAAGTGCAGCTTCCATTAAAGAAACGGCCTGTAAAATATCACTTGGGAAGCAGTAACCCATATGGCCGAATCTGAAAATTTTCCCTTGCAAATGACCGAGTCCTCCAGCGAAATCTAAATGATATTGTTGCTTTAAATGCGACAAGAAGTCACCGAGTGCAATCTCTTTTGGTGCCATAATCGCTGTAATGGTCGGAGAAGCATGCTCATCCGTAGTGAGAAGTTCAATATTAAGGGCATTCATTGCATGACGCACCATGTTTTTCATTAGTTCATGGCGGGCAACTGTATGTTCAAAGCCTCCTTCTTCCTCTATAAGTTTACAAACCTCATGCAGTCCAGAAATAAGTGTCACAGTAGGCGTGTTTGGAGTCATCCCTTTTTCTGCCCAGCTACGATAGCTTAATAAGTTTAAATAATAGGAAGGCGTATTATTTTCTTCAATAACGTTCCAAGCTCTATCACTAACGCTGACAAGAGAAAGTCCTGGAGGTAGCATCATCGCTTTTTGAGATCCAGTAACAAGAATATCGATTCCCCAGGCATCCATTTCTGCAGGAGCTCCACCTAGGCAACTTACACCATCGACAATACATAATGCATCCGTTTCCTCACGTACAACTTGTGCTAATTCAGCAATTGGGTTTAAGATACCAGTGGAAGTTTCATTGTATGTGACAAAAACAGCTTTAATATCTTTCAACGGCTGCAAGAATTCTCGTAACTCCTTAGCTGTGCAAGCTTGCCCCCATTCTTTTTCAAGCTTATGTACATGAAAGCCGTATTTCTCACAAATCGAAACGAAATAGTCTCCGAATGCTCCAACAGTGATGACAACTACATTTTCACCAGCAGAGACAGTGTTAACCGCCGCAGCCTCTAAAGCAGCTGTACCACCTGATGGAAGGAGTAAAATATCCTGCTTTGTCCCAAAAACAGGTTTTACTAATTCAATTGTTTCACGGTAAAGCTCTACAAATTCATTGCTTCGATGACTTATAATATCGCGACTCATCGCAAGCTGAACCTTTTTCGGAATTGGCGTAGGTCCTGGATGTCTTAAAATATTTTCATACACAATCATCAAACCCCTTTGTATTAAAAATTAGAAATTCGAAATTTTCTAACTATAATATAGCATATTTTTTCTGTTATCTAACTTCTTTTTCAAAATTTGATAGATCAAGTGTCGTAAGAGAGTAGAAAATACAACGAATAGTTCTCAATTTTTTAATATGGTAAAATTTTTATATAAGGGGGCTGAGTTATGGAATCGAAAGTAAATTATCCATATATTTATTTTTTATTGGAATCAAATATGGTTTTTGTCTATCGAATTAAAACACATCATTATCTGAACGCATCGGATTTGATAGATAGGAGTGAATGGGAGGCTTATGAATTACAGCATCATGATCAATTTGAAGCATTCAACCATGAAGAAAGTGAAGCAATTGAGGGGTGTGGGTTCTGGCTTGAGCAACATAAATTAAGCGACATAGTAGAAATTATCAATGATTGTATTCAAACACATCGTTCTGTGGACCATCGAATAACAACGCAGGCAGTTCATATTGTGAGCTCTGAATCTGCTGCTGGTTCAGTGAGAGTAGCACTACCACCACCTAAACATGTGATTGGATTCCCTGATTGCTTTTCAATTGGACCATTGTGGAAGCTAGAGGAGAAACGAGGTCAAACATTCCGAAATAATTGGTTATTTGAAAATATTAATGATGGACAGGAAGATGTTTATCAAAATAAGTTTATAAATACTTTGCGTGAAATAGAAGATATTTCTAATCATGTTCCAATCTATATTTGGTATGGTAATAATGGCGATGAACAATGTGGGCTTCGTTTTTTCCTCTATTTATTGCGAGATAAATCAAATGAGATTTTTCTCATTAATACAACAGAACATAGTAAGGCTAATTGTGCGACAAGTCATCTTAGTTCACAGCAATTAGCACAGCTTTTTATCAACATAGAAGAAAAAAAGCCATTAACTATCCATGACCGTCTTATTTTCCAAAATGAATGGGAAACATTATCGCAAACTAACGATATTCTGCGCTTATGGATCAATAATGAAATAAAAGGGGTTCCAGAAAATTATTTTGATCCACTTATTATAGAAACGATCGAAAGGCTACATAATGAACAAGCAACAAAAGATTTTATCAAGACAGGGACAGTGATTACGGAACTCTTACCTTTAATAGAAGAGATTCCTAGTGTCTTCTTTTTAGAATGTAGAATAAGATTTTTAGTCTATAGTGGGGTACTTGCATTAAAAGGTATTCCTAAGTCCATGAGACACTATAGTGTAAAATTACGTGAATAACTAGAAAACCTCTTTACACCTTTAAAAGTGTAAAGAGGTTTTTGTACTTGCATATGTATTATGCAACGAAAGGTTTATTCATTTTTATTAAGCCGTAAATAGCATAGAATAGTCCTAATGTGATGAACGATAAAATCGTATAAAGTACAGCTTTCCCAGTTCCGCCAGTCCAACGATAGAAGAGGCGATATGTGAAGTAGAAAATAAAGCCAAGAAGACCTATTGAAGCAATTATATCCAGAAACAGATACGGAATTAATGAAACAATTGTTAATACAGCGTAAATAATAACATTCTTTATTGCTGCTGAACGAATTGTTGCGTCATCATCACCCTTTGCTGTTAATAAGAAAAGGCTATAAACACCAGCAATTGGAATCCAAGCAATATAAGCTTGTTTGCTAAAGCCATTTGCTTTAGATGCCTGGTAATAAATAAGTGAATTAATTACATAGCTTGCGATACTTATCAATGCAATACAAATTAACATAATAAAGAGGAATGCCAAATCTAAATCATCGAAATCATTGTAATATGAAGAATCGTACATATAAAAACCTCCTTTCCAAAAAAATACTTCACAATAATAACAATACTAAAGTCATAAATCTACAGTTAATTATATCCGGAATTTAATGTTAATGATGTATTTGCACTATTTGAATAGATGTAAATATTGCATTAATGTTCATTTTTTGATAAATGATTGTTGGATCAAAAAAAGAGGTTGGCAAACTAGTAGCCAATTGTTGTAGACGTCACAAAAAATCAGTGCTTGAACAAGACAGCTTACAAATAAATTTAAATTCTACAAGAAACTATCTTGATGAATATTTGAGCACTAATGTAAAAAATGCTAAAAATATCCTCATAAGTATTGGTATAATAGTTTTAGGATTTTTGGCTTATATGAAGTAAAAGGAATAAGAGAGAGGAGAGTAAGTGATGCTAATTATAATTTTTATATTGATAGTAATAAGCTTTTACCTTATGGAAAAAAATTATCGGAAAAGTGTCTATTATAAACTGACAAAAAATAATTTCTTTGCAGTTAAACTCGATAAAGGGAGAAATGGTGAGTACTTAACATCGAAAATTATTGAGAGGCATGCCTTACAAAGTCATAGACAATTATTAAATGTATATATTCCCAAGAGAAATTCAGATGAATTAACGGAAATTGATTTGCTTTATATTGATCGAACTGGTCTATATGTGATTGAATCAAAAAACTATAGTGGCTGGATTTTTGGTAATGAAACACAACAGCAATGGACACAAACGATGCCGAATAAGAAAAAATATAAATTTTTCAATCCGATCAGGCAAAATGGTACGCATATCCGTGCAATTCAAGATTTTTTAGACCTTCCGAAAGAAGCAATTCATTCAGTCATTGTCTTTAGCGAACGCTGTACATTGAAAAAAGTGGGAGTTACTTCCCAAAATGTACATGTTATAAAACGAGAGGATTTAAGGCGTTTTATCCAAACGCAAAAGCAAACTGCAAAACAGTTTTTCTCACAAGAAGATATTCAAGCAATTTACAATAAGCTTGTACCTCAAATGCAAGTATCCAATGAAGTCAAAAAACAACATATTCAAACGATTCAGCAGAAATATGGAAAATAATCGTGTGTTAAAAGGGGGCAATAAGCATGCCAATATACAATAAATTAGTACGTGATTTAATTCCTCAAGTAATTGAAGAAGAGGGTAAAACATGTAGCATAAGAGTATTAGAACAAGGAGAACACTTAGAGGAAATAAAAGTGAAAATGCAAGAAGAAGCATTAGAATTTCTAGAGGCAGCCTCACCAAAAGAGGCCGTTGAGGAACTTGCGGATATTTTAGAATTAGTACATACAGCTATACAAATGTACGACGTGTCCTACGAACAATTAGAACAAATATGTACTCAGAAGAAGAGCCAACGCGGAGGATTTTCGAAAGGTATATATTTAATTGAGGTGAAGGAGTAGGGGGAAGCAGTATGTCGCATGATTTAAAGGTCGGTGAAATACGTGAACAATATGTAACTGAGGATCAGATTTGGCAACATCTGAATAATTTTTACTATCGTTCATCAGTCGCAACTTCTTATAAATATGTGTTTTTTAAAGCATTGCTTGAAAATTTATATAATGTAGACGAGAAGTTAGTACTCAGTTATGATCAAATATTTTATTCTTTCACAAATATATATTGGAATCTGGTAATTCATCACAAGTTAGCACAATCACCTAATAAAAATAAACCTGCTCGTGCCCAAACCATCTTACAGAAATATGCTAATGACAATGCTATCCCTCCAGAATGGCAATTCGATCAGCTTTTAGATTCGTTGCAACTAAAAATCGTCAATGAGGTGAAGCGTGATTGTAAGCAGAACGTTATCGGCGCATTTTACGGAGATACAGCAGGGGTATTCTATGAATTTGACATCAAACATGCACATTTTCGTTTCAACAATCCTGTCTATCAATTCATGAAAAAATACCAGCGGGTTTTAATAAATCTAACAAATTATCATTTAGCCAAATATCTTGAAAAAGTGAATGAAGTCACAAGTACAATGGCGTTGCTTTCGAAAGTAGAAGTGATTTCAAAGCGCAGTTCTTTAGAAACATTTTACAAGGTTCTTACACAATTTGAACAAAATCGATGCTTCTATTGTAATTGTGATTTATCAACTAATCGTCGAAAAACACACGTCGATCACTTCATTCCGTGGAGCTTTATTCAAAATGATAATTTATGGAATTTAGTGTTGGCGTGTAATGATTGTAACTTGCATAAAAGTGACAAAATCACAACTAGATTTTATTTAGAGTCCATGCTCGAAAGAAACTATAATTTAGTGTCAATTGTTAGAGAACCAACTTATTTTTATACATATGAAAATAGCAAACTTGTGGATTTATATGATTACTCAATAATGAACGGATATACGACGTTATGGGAGCCGAGGAAGGTACATAAGTTAAAAAATTAATTTGATTTTATTATGGAAGAACATAGAATAACTCTGACGGATTTTACGTTTCTTAGGAAGTGTAATTATTTCAAGTGTTGTCACGTTTGATTATCCTATTATTTCAAGATATAGTTCTTATTACAGATAAAATAAGGAGGAATAAATATGGCAGAAGTTAAATACGAAATTGTTGAAACAGTTGCGGTATTATCGGAAGGCAATAAAGGCTGGAAAAAAGAATTGAATTTAATTAGCTGGAATGGTCGTGAACCGAAATACGATATTAGAGATTGGTCGGAGGATCATACAAAGATGGGGAAGGGTGTTACGTTGTCACTGTCTGAGCTACAGCTTTTGAAAGAGTCATTAGCTAAATTGTCAGGCTTAGATTAATGTACAGAACTATTCTTTAGAGTTGTTTTAGAATAATTACGCAAATGAGTAGCAATTTTAAATTTTCTGAGGATTTTTCATAGAATATATTTCGTAAAATTGTTAGACTAACAATAGCAACAATTCATAATGCAGGTGGCGGCTGAACTCCCTTTTGAAAGGGGGTGAGGCGGATGACAGTATTTGAAGCATTCAGTTTGATTGTGCAGTGTAGCCTTTTGCTAATTGCGGTACTGACACTGATGCTTAGCATTATTGTCTCTCAAAATAAAAAGAAATAGCCACCCTGCCGGCTAAGTAAGGTGGCGATAGCTACAACTTTAACTTGGTCAGCCGCTATGATTGCGGCATGATTGTTGCTTTGACTGGATGTTGACGCATCCAGTCTTTTTTATTCTATATATAGTGTATCATATTTATTCGAAAAAGAACATTTTTCTTCATTCAGTAGGCATTTCAAGCCAAGCGTAATTGATACAGTCTTTCTCTCTCGATTAAATGAATTTTGCAATGTCATTTAGCGCTAAACGAGAAGAGCCATAAGCTGGTGATGCTGCTTTTCCGATGGCGATTAAGACGATCGGCACTAGATTATCTGTTAATTCAAAGTGCTTCGCAAAAGCCTCTTTATTGAAGCCACCCATTGTAACCGTATCATAGCCCATTTCTTTTGCTAAAAGCATGATTTGCATAGAAATTAAGCCTGCATCAAATGTAGCTATATTTTTTAGAACTTCTTTAGGAAGATTAGAATAAATCTTTAATGAATTTTCGATCATCATGTTTTTTGTTGCTTCATCCATATAGCCAAGATCGAAGTTTTTTGTATAGACTTCTTCAACATTATTGTACATTGCTGTATCGCCTAATACCGCAATGATGGCAGACGCAGTTTCTACTTGCTCCTGGTTATTAGCAATTAAACGTAGTTCTTTTTTTACTGCCTCATCTTGAATCACTAAAAAGCGCCAAGGTTGTAAATTACTTGATGATGGAGCGGTTGTTGCCTCCACAAGTAATTCCTCTAAATCTGATTGAGGAATTTTATAATTAGCTTCATATTTACGAACAGATTTGCGATCATGCATTACTTTATTTAAATAACTTTTTGTTGTAGTCATGTTAAAAAATCTCCTTTATTTTTAATGAGATTTTACTATACGATATACTCTTCAGAATTCCAAGTAAATTGCTCGAATTAGAGAGTTTTGATTAACTTCTTTCAGCGGGTATCCAATACCCGCTGAAAGAAGTTAAAGCCTCCGGCGGATGTCACGGAATCGGAAAGGAGTTCTTTGTGCGAGCACAAAGCCGATTCCGGACGCAATTATGCCGAGGCATAATTGATTATTATTACTTAAATTTAAATGCCTCGAAGTCAACGCTTATATCTTTATTGCGGGATTTCAATTGCTTGGCAAAATGTTTTAGCATTTTTTCAGGGCCACACATAAAAATACTTGTTTGAGGGGGCACTGCAAAATTTTTAAATGAAAGCCTGTCCATTTTGGTAGTATCAATAAAGTTCACTTTGAATTGTTGATTAGTTTCTGCATACTCCTGTAAAAAATCTTTATAGATAGCATTGTTTTGACCATGATAAGTGTAAAATAACTCAATATCACGATTTACGGGCTGTGATTGCAAATAAGATAAAAATGGAGTAATGCCTATACCACCAGCTATCCAAACTTGTTGTTGTGTTCCGTTTTCAAAGTTTAAATGACCATAAGGACCATCAAGTGTAACTGGTGTATTCAGCTGAACTGAATCATATACTTTTTTTGTGAAATCACCTATCGCCTTTATAGTGACAAATATTTTTTTTCCATCGCCACCTGAAATTGAAAAGGGATGAGGCGCCTTTTCTATGCCATCTTGCAAAATCTTGATAAAAATAAATTGTCCATGACGAAATGGTAATTTTTTATCAAGTGTTAGCTCCAGTTCAATAACATTGGAGCCCAATTTTTTAATCCTCGTAATGTTGCCGTTATATTTAAAAAACATATCCTGATACATCGTCAACATATATAATGCTGACATAAATCCAATTGTTGCAGTTATTGCTGTAAAAATTCCTAAAGGTGTAGGCTGCAATAAATCGTATCTGCTTGAAAAATAGGCATGATAAATTCCAAATGTATAAGGGATAAGCATTAACCGATGAAAGATCCGCCAGTGCTCATATTTTAGAAATTTAGCAAAAAGCGCAATTACAATTAGCGCTATGAAACCATATTGCCCAAGTGATCCTAGTTCTTTCGCAAATTCACTGAGTGAAGTTCTTTGTACTTTATCCAAGTGGGGGACCAGACCTTGTAGTTGACCATGAATAACCACTAATACTAGAGAAAGTATTGCTAAATATTTATGATAAAAATAAACATTTTCTAGTCCATGAAACCAACGTTCAAAAATTTTCATTCTTGTTGCTAACAAAAAGACAAGAAAGAAGCCTGTAATGGCCATGCCTCCAATGATGTGACTGAGCCTGTTAACTGCCTGGATAGGTTCTATAGGTGTAGCAAAATACCACAGTAAAGCACTACTACTCATTATTAGTATGATAAACAAAATTCCTTTGATAGATTTCATAAATAACCTCCAATACTCATTTTTATCTCTAATTATTCTATATATACAATAAGAACCTGAAATGTTTCTGATATTTTTAATTTGATATGAAAGTTAATTTTGTTAATAAAAAAGGGATTATACGTTCGGAATATATGTTCCCTTTTAAGCTGAGGTGTGTTAAATTAAGAAGGATAAAAATATAGAGATATAAGGAGCGGAAGTAAATAATGCAAGGGAATACACATATTATCGGGGGCATCACTGCAAGCCTTGCTTTTGCACAAATTTCTAATGATAATCCGCTTGTTTTAGTAGGAGCGGGCGTTATCGGTGCGTTACTTCCAGATATTTGCCATGGAGGTAGTAAAATCGGGAGGAAGTTTCCCATCATATCAAAAACTGTGAATTCGCTGTTTGGACATCGTTCCTTTACACATAGTTTGCTTTTTTTATTTTTGATTTGGATGCTACTACATACATTTATACCGTACGAATCCATTTCACTAGGTATTTTAATAGGGATGGCAAGTCATGTTCTCCTTGATATGGGAACGAAAAAGGGTGTTAAGCTGTTCTTCCCAGTATCCATTTCAGTACGTCTACCTATTACTACAAAAACGGGTAGTAAAGCTGAAAAGGTAGTGTTTATGTTGTTAACGATGCTTTCAGTCTTTTTTAGTTATGAAATTATTTTTAAGTTAATTGAAACTGTGTAAGCAAAGGAACTCAATACGAGAGTGAGATGCTCCTTCTTAGGTAGACAGATAAAAAATCTGTTTATCTAAGGGGAGTATTTTTTTTATTCAGCAGTGAACGTAAAAGGGATATTCATTATAAATGATTTTTGGTAGAAATTTCACTGTTGAACGAATTGCTCAAAAAAACTCGTCGTATATGTAACTTTACTTCGCTAGAGTCCTTACTTACTGCTGCATTTTGCTGTATTTTTAGGGATAGTTTTTTCATTACCGAAAATTTAAATCAAGTTGTTGACCTTTGTGTAACACAAACCTTTATAGTCAATATCAACAGAAATCAGAATCTTTGGAAGATTTAAATTACAAAAGTGAATGGGGGAGCTATTATGAAACGACAAACATTAATGCGAACACTGACTTTGTCTCAAGTTGTATTTTTAGGGATTGCATGGAATAACCCGATGGTATTCTTCAATACATACGGAATAGCAACTGTCACTTCCCAAGGTGTCATTATGGGGGCGTATATTATCGCTTTTCTTGCAATCCTGTTCACTGCTTTTAGTTATGGAAAGATGGCAAAAGCATTTCCAATCGCGGGATCGGCTTATACATTCACACAAAAATCCATTAATCCACAACTTGGTTTTCTTATCGGTTGGACAATCATGTTGGATTATATGTTGACACCAATGGTCACTTGTTTAATGTCTACTGTCTTTTTAAATGCAATGTTCCCTGGAGTCCCTCACGCCCTGTGGATTACCCTATTAACTGCAACTATTGTAATACCTAGCATTTTGGGTGTTAAGTTCACCGCATCCACTGGTAAGATTTTTGTTATTGCACAAGTCGTATTTGTTGTCATCTTCTGGATTTTGACGATCAAAAGTTTAATGGCGGGTGTAGGAGCGGGTACACTTTTCTCCATTCAGCCTTTGTTCAATGCAGAAATCAAATTGCCAGTGATTTTGGCAGGAGCGTCAATTCTTTGTTTCAGTTTTCTTGGCTTCGACTCTCTTACTACATTGTCTGAAGAAACAATCAATCCTGAAAAAACAATTCCTAGAGCGATTATCATCATGTTGTTGACAATTGGTGTCCTCTATATCGGATCAGCCTATTTGGCACAATTGGTTCACCCCGGTTTTACCTTTGAAAACACAGATTCTGCAGCTATGGAAGTTGTCTATTTGGTCGGCGGGAATTTGTTCAAATCCTTATTTGTTACTGCTGTAATTTTAGGTAATTTCTCTTCTGGTGTGGCCTCTACAACAAGCGCGTCCCGCGTGTTGTATGCGATGGGGCGAGATTCTGTACTGCCAAAAAAAATATTTGGACATATCCATTCACGCTTTAAAACACCGTCCACTGGAATTATTGTAATTGGAATCATTTCATTGCTCGGTATCGTGCTGACACTCGATCAAGTCATTAAGTTTATTAACTTTGGAGCACTTATTGCTTTCGCGTCTGTTAATTTATCTGTTATCGCCCATTACTTTATTCGGGATCGTAAGCGCTCTTCTTTTAACGACTACATGCGTTATCTGGTTATGCCACTAATTGGTGCAGGATTTACGCTTTGGCTATGGTCTCACTTAGAGTTGGATGCATTGATTCTTGGAGGCATCTGGATGGCAATTGGCTTGGGGTATCTAATGTATATGACAAAGTTCTTCAAACAGGGACTGCCTGAATTCAGTTTCGATAAGGAGATTATTCCTGAAAATGTTCTTGCAGAAGACATAAAAATGTAAGGGCTTACAAAAGGTAAGACTTCTGTTATTTGCATGTAGTATATGCAATTGAAAGGGGTGAGGCTATTCACAGAAAGGTAGAATTTCGAAAATAAGAACAGCTTTATTCAAGGTTATGAAACTCCTACCACTTATTGTAATCTCTTGTAGGAGAGGTTAAATGTGCATTTAGATAAAATATGGCTAATTTTAAATGGGAGGCTAGTATAATGCTAAATTTGAAATTGTTTATTAATGGTAAATGGTCAGATTCTGTGAACGAGGAAAAACGTAATATTATCAACCCAGCAAACAACGAAGTGATTGCTGAGGCATCGAGAGCAAGTGTTGAAGAAACGCGGGATGCCATTGAAGCAGCACGTAATGCATTTGATTCAGGTATTTGGTCAGACATGCCGGCTTCTGAAAGAGCATCCTATTTATTCAAAATTGCAGATAAACTTGAGGTAAATGCATCTGAGCTGAGTACACTTGAAATGTTGAATACAGGAAAGCCTCTTAGGGAAGCGGAATTCGATATAGGGGATGCTGTGAATTGCTTCCGATATTATGGTGGGCTCATCACTAAACCAGACGGTCAAACGTATTCCGTTGCCGATCCGGTACAGGGGCTTATTGTCCGTGAACCTGTAGGTGTTTGTGGTTTGATTGCTCCTTGGAATTTCCCATTATTGACAGGAGCGTGGAAAATTGCGCCTGCGCTTGCTGCGGGAAATACGATTGTGTTCAAACCATCTGAATTGACGCCAATTACTACGATTAAGCTCTTCGAAATTCTTGAAGAAGTAGGGATTCCAGCAGGCGTTGCGAATTTGGTAACCGGAGGAGGTTCGACTGTCGGTAATGAATTGGCTGAAAGCGATAAAGTCGATATGGTTTCATTTACTGGCAGTACAACAGTAGGTAGATCAATCATGAAAGCGGCATCAGGAAATATTAAGAAAATCGCACTCGAATTAGGTGGTAAATCGCCAAATATCGTCTTCGCTGACGCAGATTTTGAAACAGCGGTCGACTATGCGCTTTATGGGATATTTATGAACGCGGGTCAAGTATGTAACTCAGGATCACGCTTGCTCATTGAAGAAAGTATCCATGACAAGTTCGTTGAAAGCTTGATTAGTAAAGCAAAACAAATACGTGTTGGTCGTGGTGATGATCCAGAGACTCAAATGGGTGCTCTTGTCGGTGAAGATCATATGAACACAGTGCTAAATTATATTCAAATCGGCATCGATGAAGGTGCGAATTTGATTTATGGCGGAAAACGGATTACAAGTGGTGGGCTAGGGCAGGGTTATTTTGTCGAGCCGACAATATTTGTAGATACAACGCCTGACATGGAAATTGTCCAAGAGGAGATATTCGGTCCTGTGCTAGTTGTCCAAAAGTTCAAAGATGAAGCGGAGGCTATCAAGCTCGCAAATGATACGCCATACGGTCTTGCAGCTGGGGTGTTCTCTCAAGATGGTGCTAAAGCTTTGCGGGTTATTAAAAAAATTAGAGCAGGTATTACTTACATTAATGCATACAATCTTGCTTACAATGAAGCCCCTTGGGGAGGGTATAAGCAGAGCGGACTCGGTCGTGGATTAGGCACTTTCGGTTTGGATGAATTTTCGGAAGTTAAACAAATAAATATCAATTTAGATGTCAGTCCAACTAATTGGTTTGAAAGTTAACAAACAAGACAAAGTAAACTCTTAAAAGAAATTTGTTAACATAAGGTCATTTGAAAAATTGAAAGGGGAAATGTTTGATGGTTTGGGATTTTAATTTTAATTTACCGACTTCTATTGAGTTTGGTAACGGGACAGTTAACAATGTAGGGAAAAGAGCGAAAGAGCTAGGTGGTAAAAAGGCGCTGATCATTACTGATAAAGGGCTTGCACAAACGGGGATTTTAAAGAAGGTAACAGATTCATTGGAACAGGAAGGGATTGCTTTTCTTGTATATGATGAAATTACACCGAATCCGAAAGACCTAGATTGCGTAAAAGCCTATGAACGATTTAAAGACGAAAATATCGATTTGTTGTTAGGTCTTGGTGGTGGAAGTTCAATGGATACTGCTAAAGCGATTGGGGTACTTTTTACACATGAAGGGGAGCTTAAAGATCGCTATGGTTTCAATCTGTTGGAGCGCGATATTACACCTCTTATTTGTATCCCAACCACTTCGGGTACTGGTAGTGAGGTAACGACAGGGTCTGTTATCACAGATACGATCACTAAACAGAAAGAAGCTATACTTGATATAAAATTAGCTCCGAAATTGGCGATTGTGGACCCTGAATTGACGCTGTCTTTGCCTAAATCAATTACCTCTGCTACTGGAATGGATGCATTGACGCATGCAATTGAAGCTTACACGAGCAATATTTCTGAACCGATTTCTGATGCACTCAGTCTTTATGCGATTGAAATCATTGTTAAGTATCTTCCGCTCGCTGTAGAAAACGGTAACAATTTAGAAGCAAGGCAAAACATGCTTGTAGGAAGCTTGATAGCAGGTATGGCGTTTACGCACGCCGACCTAGGTGCTGTGCATGCTATGGCTGAACCGCTTGGCGGGCTGTATGATACACCACATGGAGTGGCAAATTCCATCTTCCTCCCTCATGTATTTGAATATAATATTCCGTCCAATCCGGAAAAACATGCGACAGTTGCTTTGAAACTTGGAGCGACCGCGGAAGGGAAGACCTTGGAGGAAATTGCCCAAGAAGGTGTTGTATTGTTGCATGAACTTGCAAGTGAAATTGGCATTCCGCAATTCCGGGATTTAGATAATGTTAACCCTGATGATTTCGAATTTCTTGCTGAAGGGGCATTTAAACATTTGTGTACAATTACAAATTCTCGTCAATTATCGAAAGATGACTACTTGAAATTGTTCCAAAAAACTTATGAGATGACAATGAAACATTCATATCATTAACCTTACGAAATGCTAAAGGGCTCCAGGATATAACTTGAGATTAAATGATAGCAGGGGGAATAATCATGGCTAATCACGATGAGAAACAAATTTTGAATTTGCCATTTACAGGGATATGTACGTTTGGGAAATATCCGATTTGCACAGATTTGGACAAGCTGGATGCCGATGTAGCGGTCATAGGGGTACCGAATGATATGGGTACCCAATGGAAATCAGGTGCAAGAATGGGACCGAGGGGAATTAGGGAAGGATCCACGCTATACAGTTTTGGATTAGAAGGTGCTTATGACATTGAAAATGATATCATGTATCTCGGGCCAGATTGGAAAGTGGTGGACTGCGGCGATGTCGATATGGTACATGGAGATCTAATGCAATGTCACGAAAATACAGAAGAAGCGATCCGTAAAATTGTTTCGAAAGGAGCTATGCCAGTCATTCTAGGAGGAGACCATTCTATCACGGCTGCGGTAGGAAAGGGGCTAAAAGAATTAGGTCCATTTCATGTCATTCAAATTGATGCACATCTGGATTGGGCAGATCACCGCTCAGGAATGCGATATGGCCATGGTAACTGCATCCGCCGTTTATCAGAGATGGATCATGTACAGAAAATATTCCAATTAGGTATTCGTGGAATTAGTAGTAGTAAAAAAGAAGATGTTGATGCTGCAAGAGACTACGGTAGTGTGATCCTATCTCCACGCCAAATGAGAAAAATGGGAATTGAAGAAGTGCTGGAACAAATACCAGTTGGAGAAAGATATTATGTGACAATTGACATCGATGGATTGGATCCATCAATCGCTCCTGGTACGGGTACACCTTCCCCTGGCGGCCTTCTTTACGATGAAGTGAACGAAATATTGGAAGGGATTGCAAAAAGGGGAGAAGTGATTGGATTCGATTTAGTCGAAGTGGCGCCTCCCTATGATCCTACCGGCATCACCGGGCAAGTAGCGGCTCGCATTATGCTAGATTTGCTCAGCTATGTCTTAAAAGAGAAAGAGAATAGAAGGCTAGAATAATAGAATAAAGTACGTGAAATAGGTTGGATGATGAACTGAAATAAAGCATTCAGAATGGTACTTGACAAATAGTCAGAAAAGATAGCATAGTTTGAATTAGAGGTTCGTGAAAATTTTTAACTGAATATTCAATCGGATTAAGAAGGTATGCTATTTGGAGAAATAAAAGTAGGCGAAAAAATAATTCAGGATATAACGAATCACTTATTTTATAAAGTTTATTGAGTGTGTGGTAAACAAATCAAACCTGAAATTTTTTAAATTTGGTAAGTTTTTCTATACTCCTGCGATAAAAATTTTAGCAGTCTATAAATTTTTTAGGAGGTTAGCTGATTGAAAGAAAAACTGACTATCGGTGAAATGGCAAAATTACGAGGATTGACTTCGGAAACATTACGCCACTATGATCGGATTGACCTGTTCAAGCCACAATATATCGATTCACATTCCGGATATCGATACTACTCCATTTTTCAGTATGAAATTCTAGGTACCATTAAAGAACTAAGGCAACTTAGGATGACTACAGATGAGATTAAGGAATATCTTAACGAACGCAATTTCAGTAAATCGTTAGATATTATGAAAATCAAACACGCTGAACTCGTTTCAAATCTGAAAGAATTGAATGAAATGGAGGAAAATATCAGGGAGAAGATTGCCTATTTGGAACAGGTGGAAAGAGAAAATGAACTTCAGAAAGTCATATTCCGTGAAATGAAAAGTAGGCGATTACTTACCTTGCATGAAAAAATTAATAATAACTTCGAACTTTGTTATGGAGTCTTGAATTTAGAGAATATGCTTACGGAGAAGACACCCATTCTTGCTACCAACAGACTTGGCATTATTATCGAAGAAAAGAATCTTAAATTGGGACGTTTTGAGGAACCTTCCACTATTTTCATTGTGGCAAAAAATAAGGAAGATATTCCGAATACATATCAATTGACGATTCCAGGAGGATTATTTGCGTGCATCCGTTACAATGGAGAATTATTGTCGAGTCGTAGTGAAAGTTTAAGAAAAATACTTCATTATCTTAACAAAAACAGCTATCAGATCACTGGTGATGCATTGCAAATCATGCATCTCGATATTACGATTACGGATAAACCAAATGAAATCACCTTTGAAATTCAAGTTCCGGTCCGAAAACTGTGATAAAAGACAAATTCGTAAGAAGTTTATTTTAGCGAGAACGATTTGTGATTAACTTCATTTTGATTGATCTTTTTCAAATTGATTTCAGGACATTAAGCTGTTCTCCTAGTATTCATTTTGGTGTGTTTGCCACTACGAGTAGTAAAGCTGAAAAAGTAGTGTGTATGTTGTTAACGATGCTTCCAGTCTTTATTAGTTATGAAATGATTGTTAGTCTTGGCATGTCCGTATAACTAAAACAGCTGCAGTACGAGAGTTTCTCATACTGCGGCTGTTTTTTAATGGTGAAAGTTTTAGTCAGCCTGTACCTCTTCGACTGTTTGTTCTACTTCTGCTCTTGACATTTTTTCACGACCTTCTTGCATTGCCTTCAATGTTTTATGGGCTAATGCAAGTGGTAAACGACAGAATAATAATACCGTGCGTTTATTAATATCTTTCATATAAAGATCAGCTTTTGCGAGATTTTCCTCCGCATATGCAAATAAATCTTCACGAGTCCAACCATCAGGAACGAAACTTACTCCGCGCTCATCCATATCCTCATGCTGATTGCGTAAAATATTGACTGCTTGGAGACCGCGGCCATAGCCAATAGCTAAATCGCGATCTGTTTGAATGTCAGCACCCCACGCCCAAAGCTCGGACAGCATTGTCCCAACAAGCCCTGCAACGTAGTATGTATAATCATCTAAATCCTCTCGCGTATGCACCTGCCAGTTTGCTTTTGCCCATTTTGCCATCCCAAACGCCATTTCACTTGTTGAAGCTTGGACAATTTTACGTGAGCCTTCAGGACAAAACGTTAGCCAATCTGCTAAACGAAGAGATACTTCAGGTAGCTGATCTGCATATGGCGCTAATAATGCTTCATAAGCTTCAGCATTAAATGATTCCTTTAATAACTCGCTTGTTGCATTAAGTAAATCGAATTTCACGTCATTAGATAGGTTTTCATGATCCTCAATTTCGTCTATAGCACGCATTGCTAAATATGCGGCTGCCACAGACAATTTTAAATCATTTTTTAAAAAAGTAATCGGTATATAAAAAGTGCGACTAGTTTCCTTTAAAACTTGCATCGCTTCTTTATAAAGTTTTTTTTGATCTTTCACTTGTATTCCTCCGTTCAAATGGTAACACATCTATAGTATATCGTATCGTAAAAGTGATGAAAGATAAAACAGATTGTTCAATTTATATTCAACTATTTTCAATTGGTAAAGATTAAGACAAAGAGAGGGGAGATAATCGGGTTGCAATTTCACATGACATTTATCGGAACACTTTCAGCAATTATCGCCCAACTTTTAATTTTTAACGACACCCACTTGCTAGAATCGATGATGCATCGAGTAACATTGCATTTTCACTTCTTTTGTGTTTTTATAGTAGAATAATGTTAAAGTTATAAAAATGCGACGAAAATCGTGTGATTAATAGAAAAAAATTGATATTTTTCGTCTTTTTTTCATGAAAGTTTGCTAAGTTATTGCACATTTATTTCAACAGCGTTAAAGTTTAGGAAGGACAAAGATGCAACTTCACTTTTCGAGTAATTGTTGCTGCCGCTGCGCTTTCGCACAGAAAACATTTGCTGCTGACGCTTCGCTTTCGCGCAGAAGACATTTGTTGCTGCCGCTGCGCTTTCGCGCAGACGACATGTGTAGCTGTAGATTTGCTTTCGGTACTGAAATACAATTCACCGGATTTTGGCACAATAACTCCTTGCAAAATCCGTGACATTTGTGGAGGCATGAACGTTATTCAACAGGCTTCAAACGCCTCTTGAATAAAGCAAAATCTAGTATATATCTCACCTTCTGAAATAGAGATTATACGTAAAGTCAAAGGAGAATGGTATGCCAAAGGCTATAGGTATTGATGCAGGCGGAACATTGACAAAAGTTGCTTATTTAGATGAGCATAATGAGCTCGTTTTAATAACTTTCCCGTCAAATGATTTGCTAGCAGTGCAGAATTGGATTATTAATCATCCAGATATTGAGGATATTGGTGTTACGGGAGGGCGTACAGAACAATTACTGGATGTCATCAAAACAATGAAATCGATTCATTATATAGTAGAGTTTGAAGCCACATTGAAGGGCGTTCGATTTTTATTGCATAAAGAGGGCTACTTCTTCGAGAGAAGTATGATTACTAATATTGGTACTGGTACTTCAATTCATTATATGGAAGATAATACGCATATTCGTGTTGGTGGAACAGGTGTAGGTGGTGGAACGTTGATTGGATTGTCAGCGCTTACAACTGGCATCACGGATTATAATGAAATAAGAGAACTGGCCACTAAAGGTAATCGAGAAGAAATTGATTTACTAGTAAAGGATATTTATCAAGGGATGGACACACCTATTGATGGGCAATTGACAGCTAGTAATTTTGGGAAAGTTGGTATTACTGAATCTGTCAAACATCCAAAAGAAGATATAATTGCAACTGTACAAGGGCTTGTAGGTGAGGTTATTACAACACTTAGTATTCAATATGCTGAAGAAAAAAATGCTCAACATATCGTTTATATCGGTTCAACTTTAAGTAATAACGATCAACTTACACGTGTTATTGCCAATTACACACGTACGAAAAAACATACACCAGTCTTTATAAATGACCACGGTTTTTCAGGTGCAGTCGGTGCATTATTAAATATAACTGAATATACAATTGTCTAACTATAATGTACATTACTAATTAATATTAGTGATGTACATTTTTTTATACTGTAAAAGTTTTAGCAAAGTCTGTAGTAATCCCCAAAGCATAAAACCTTCTATCCTGAGCACATTACATGTAGGAGGTGAAGATCCGTGGCCAATAGAAACACCAATGGAAACAACAAAAACAACAATAAAACAATGAATGTTAGAACGCATAATCCCTTTGATACCTACAAAAAAATAGACCTCGATAAATCAAATAGTAATAACAATAACCCGAATGACAATCTCAATGAAGAATTCGCTGCAGAATTTGATGCGAAAGCAAAAAATAAAGATAATAAAACGAACCATAAGAAAAATCAGCAGTCCAACAAAAACAAATAACCGAAGTATGGAGGCTTAAATAATGGCAAAGAAGAATAAAACGAGCTTTAAAAAGAAAAAGAAAGAAGATACACATAAAAGAAATGATCGTGAAGAATATTCAGCAGAATTTAATCAAGTAATTCATAACAATCCTCAACAACCAAAACAATCCAGTAAAAAATAACAAAAACTGCTCCTTAAGGTTGAGAATACTTAAGGAGCACTTATTTTTTGCAGTTTTGGCTACTTTATACCAAAAGAATATGAAAGGTTGATTAACTTGCGGAAATTTTGTGTGAAACTTGGCATTTTTCTTGTATTGTTTGCTGCATTCATAAACACCCCAACAATTACTTATGCTCAACAGGGAATACCAGCCCATGCTCAATGGGGAAAAGTAGCGATAAAAGAGACACATGCAAAGTACCCTCAAGCAAAAATCCTCGATTATTTGCATGAGGGAAGCGAGGTTGTTGAAGACTCCACTATTGAAAAATTTAAACTTTGGCTAAAACAAAGTGACAAGGAATTCGGTGTACATGTTCGAATCAAATATGTAACCAATACAAATAAAGTAGTGAAAATTGAATTCCAAGAAACCACTCCATAAAATACGAGGATGCCTACTTTCGGGCATCCTCATTCCGTTAGCTTTCTAGCTTTTTAATAAATTCTCGCATTAATCCAGGTAAATCTGGCCATGCATGACCACTAATTAAATTGCCGTCTGTGTGAAGATGAGTATCGATATACGTCGCTCCAGCTACTTGAACTTCGGGCTTGCATGCAATATAGGCTGTTAGTTCACGTCCTTTCAGAACTTCTGGAATGGTCGCGAAAATTTGAGCTGCGTGACATACAGCAGCGATTGGTTTATTTGTTTCAAAGAAATGGCTCACTAGTGCTGGAACATGTTCATTTAAACGAATGTACTCTGGCGCTCGTCCACCAGGAATGATGAGCCCGTCAAATTGTGCTGGATCTACTTCTGCAAAGGATGCGTGTGCTTCTAAGCCATATGCTGTACGCTCGATGTATGTATCGACACCATCAACAAAATCGTGCAATACAGTCTGTAATTTCTTCGCGGATGGTGCTGCAATCGTTACATCATAGCCAGCCTCAAGACAACGGTAATAAGGATAAAAAATTTCTAAAGCTTCAACTGCGTCTCCTGCAAGTATTAATACCTTTTTCCCCATGCTTTCATCTCCTTTTATTTGTAATCTATTAGCTTAATTCGACACTTTCAAAAAATTCCCTTCTGATATTTAGTACGTCGGAGAGAATCGCTGATAATAATGAATCATACGACAGTCGGCTGAGGATCATTGCTCCTACAATGCACCTTCAAACAACTTGCTTTACAACGAAAAAAATGAAGAGTATAGTACTTATTTAGCTAGGTAAATAAATTAGGAGGTTGCTAACATGAATCCTATCTTTCATGCTTTATTCCAAAAAAGTCGTTATTTAACGAATTGTTTAAATGAAGTACTGAAACAGCACAACTTGTATAGCTCACAATGGGCTATTTTATATTGCTTACATAATCACGGGCCAATGACATTAACACAAATTTGGAAGTATTTAAACGTTGAGGCACCGAGTATAACTAGAGCAATTACTCGACTCGAGACACTAGGTTGGGTACTAAGAATTGATGGTGAAGATAAACGTGAAAAAATCGTTACCTTATCACCATATGCAGAGGAACATTTGCCTGCTATCACTAAAACGATCTTAGTTTTTGAGGAAGAAATGGTAGGGGCATTGACTGTCGAGGAACAACAGCAATTTATAATTTTATTGGAAAAAATGAAAGGTTGATAGACGTGCAGCAAGAGGGGAATACAAAAATATGGACGAAGCGGTTTATTAGTCTCTTTTTAACAAATATCTCGGTCTTTTTTGTTTTTTATGGATTGGTAACGACTTTGCCGCTATATGCGATTGGTGAGTTGCACCAGACAGACAAGGAAGCGGGATTGTTAATATCAGGATTTTTATTATCAGCCATTATCGTTCGTCCTTTTTCGGGTAAACTATTAGATGTTTTTGGGAAGAAAAAGCTTTTAGTTATTTCAATTATAGGATATTTTTTATGTACAGTTTTATATTTATTTATTCATCCTTTTGGACTTTTACTAGGACTACGTTTTATTCAAGGGATTTTCTTTAGTATTATTACAACAGCTGCTGGCTCTTTAGCTGCAGATATAGTGCCAGCCAATCGAAAAGGTACAGGTCTAGGCTATTTCGCAATGTCTACTAACTTAGCAGTAGTTATTGGACCATTTATCGGTTTGCTACTTATTCAATATAGTAGCTTCAATGTATTATTTATTGTGATGAGTATTTGTATATTAGCAGGGGGCATCCTAGCTGCAACGATAAAAACTGATGATTTATCCAAGCCTGAACATCAGGGTAAATTGACATTTAAATTTGATGATTTATTTGAACGTCGTGCACTTCCAGTTGCGGCGATTGCTAGTTTAGTAGCTTTTTCATATTCGAGTATTTTATCGTTTTTATCAGTCTACGCACAGCAAAAAGATTTAATGGCTGTAGCGAGTCTATTTTATGCAGTTTTTGCAGCAGCAATGCTTATTACACGTCCATATACAGGTAAACTTTATGATACAAAAGGGCCGCAGTTTGTTATTATACCTGGTATTATACTCTTTGCTATCGGTCTTGTTATGCTCGCATTTGTCTCAGGACCAGCATTATTTTTATTTGCAGCCATCTTTATTGGATTAGGCTATGGGGCAGTAACTACAAGCTTACAAGCATTAGCGATACAATCTACATCACATACACGCAGTGGTTATGCAACAGCAACGTTCTTTACGATGTTTGACCTTGGCATTGCGCTTGGCTCTTACATTTTAGGAATGGTGGCCGTGCAAGCAGGCTATTCTTCTGTTTATCTAACTGGAGCAGGCTTGCTAGTTGTAGTCTTTATCATTTATTTACTACGTTTAGCAAAAATAAAATCGAAAAAAGTAGCACATGTATAAAGAAAAAACAGTTGGGGAATCCCAACTGTTTTTTTATTCACTATATACGACCATATCCAGCAAAGTGTGTTTTCCAATAAGAGCTATTAATGTTAGCAATAGAAACACCACCGTCACTTGCGCTAATCATTTGACCATTTCCAATATAAATGCCTACATGTGAAATACCAGCTTTATATGTATTAGCGAAGAATACTAGATCACCTACTTGAGGTGAACTTACTTTTTTAGCTGTACTGTAAAAACCTGCTGCAGACTTACGAGCTGTCGAAATACCAGCATTATTATATACGTAAGTGACGTAGCCTGAGCAATCAAAACCTGTACTCGGTTTACTTCCACCAAATGTATATTTTACGCCTAATTGTTTTTTAGCAACTTGCACTAGGTTAGTTGTTGGTTTAGGTGTAACTGTTGGTTTAGCTGCAGCTGTTGGTTTAGGTGTAGGTGTTGATATTGTTGCTGATGTGAGTGGGGTATTGAGGTTTAACTTTTGTCCAACGCGAATTGTCGTAGAAGATAAGTTATTCCATTTCATCAATGTTTGATAAGTAACACCATACTGATTGGCAATCTTCCATAAAGAATCACCAGATTTTACTGTATAAGTTGCCGCTGATGCTGTGTCAATTGTTGAAAAAAGTACAGATGAACTTAAAGCCAATGTAGCTAATTTCAATCCCCATCTATACTTTTTATTCTTTTTCATAATATGTATCCTCCTAATAACTTTAAAAACTTAATACATATATGATATTAACATTGTAATATTACAATAGTATGTCAATAAAATAACATTGAGGATACAAATTATACTAATAATAATTGGAAAATATATTGATTTATGGCTTATCATCAAAAATCAGGGGAGATATTTATATATATATGCCAAGTATGTAAGTTAATTGGATGAGGACTTGGCGATTCCTTATGAGCATGGCATATATTTTGTTTATATATGAAAATGAAGATGATAAAAATTAAAATATTGGGGGATATTAAGTATCTGAATGAAGTGAAAGGAGGAGACCGACTCTTGGTAAGACAAGAGGCAGTCCCTATAAATTAATTTTTTTCATTTTGAATCGCTTTACGTGCAAGTGCATCTGCTGCTTTGTTTTGCGTATCTGGAACCCATTTGATGAAAAATAAATCGAAGCTACTCACAAGTGTAAGTGCCTGCTCAAGATAAGGTTTAAATTCCTCATTTTTCACATATTCTTTTTCCATAGAGGCAACAACAATTTTTGAATCTGAGCGCACTGAGACTAGGTTTGAACCAAGCTTTCGTGCTTCCTCAAGACCGCGAACTAAGGCAGTAAACTCGGCAATGTGGTTATTAGTTTGCCCTATATACTCACTGATTTGTATATGATTGCCTTCTCCTTTAATAAATATCCCAATACCACTTGGGCCAGGATTACCTGCACTAGCAGCATCTATATATACTTCTAACATAAAATCCCTACTTTTTGATTTAGATTATACATTAATTGTACATCAATAGTGCTTTTTCACAATATCTTAGTTGATGATCAATTATGCCTCGGCATAATTGCGTCCGGAATCGGCTTTGTCTTGCCTGCACGAGGGCCGACACGATGTCGGTCATTTCGGTAATGCCACAAGACGTAGCGTTTTTACCGATGCAGGTCAGTTAGCCGTTATCGCATGGATGCGATGGTTTTAGGCTAACATCCTCTAAGACTCCTTTCCGATTCCGTGACATCCGCCGGAGGCTTTGGATCACTGCTGAAAAGAAAAGTAGCTCAAATCCGCTTTTATCTCACTACCTATAGAGGTGGGGAACTTACTTACCTGTCGCTACAAAAGAGATTTGCTAAATGGTTAAACAAAATAGTTGCTTGTTCAAAATGTTCACTTCATAATAGTAAGAAGCGAAATTTGGACGTGAAAGGAGCGAGAGTTCAATTTGGATAAAGTGACGGTTATGAAAGATATTGATGAACTACATGATACGTATTGTGCTGATTGCTTAGTCATAAAGCAATTACGAAAAGATCGTGGTAAACCTGGAGCTCACCGTTTCTGTATTGAAGCTTGCACTGTAGGAGAGCGACTACAATTTCTCGGAGAAGAGCTCTTGAAGGTGTATAGTAAATAATGTTTTAAACCATTACAGAAATGTTTTACAACTATGGCAAAGTAATCATAGGAACTAAACAGACTATGTTTAAATAAAATAAAGCTTATTTCATTTTTGCTCAATAAATAATCATATTTACTAAATTCGATGCATAAATAACAATATGTTCGGAAATGATAGTGATGGTTGGTTACCGTGGAAAAAGCTACCTTTATTGTTGGCTCATTGCCGATAATAAAGGTAGCTTTTTTCTATGTAAACTAAAATGCGCAACACACTCTAAAATTGCATAGAGTGTGTTGCGCTATTTTAAGCATTATTTAGTTGCAGCATAGCTACTTAAGTCTTGGTAGTATTTTGTGAGAGAGGAAGCTGAAATATCGAACGTCGCCGCAATTTCTTTTACAGTCAGTGATAACGGCTCGAATAGCTCTTTTTCTTGACCATATCGAATTGCGCCGGCAGCAATGGCCGCCTCTTTGCGCGCAGATGGTTGTCCTTCAATTAAATAGTCCTCTAAAAGCTCTAACATAGGAGCTGTTTCACGCTCATTTTGCTCAAGGAAATCTTTTACCTGTGTGATTACATTGCTCTCAAAGTTCGTGAACTCCTCGCCTTTATAACCGTTTGACACAAGTAATTCCCAGAAGGATAAATGCTCTTCTTTTAAGAATGCTCCAGCCTTTTTCTCAGAAGCCTCAAAATTTTTCTTGAATTGCTCAAATACTTTAGCATGATCTTCTGGGAAGAAGATAAGCGTTGATACAGCTAAATAATGCTCTGATTTTTTTGTACCATCTGGTAAGATGAATGCAAAGACATGCATACCTTCAGGGATTGGTTTGTCATTTTCACGACGAATATTAATCTCTTCATTTGTTAACACATGTGTAGCCTTGAAATATTTTTCTTCTACAACTGACACGGAACCAACAAATAGACGAGGTTGTGACCAGCCTTCTAACACATTTACCGTAGAAGGTCTTACCGTTTTTTTCTTTGTTTTCTTTAAGTAACCTTTCCAAATAGAGGGTTCTTGGTGGAAGAAGAAGTCGTCTAACGCGATCGCCTCAATCAGCTCTCTTTGTAGTACGCTCTCTAATTTAGGTTGCCATGTACCTACATGCTCTATATAGGCACGAACATCTTTACGTTCAGGATATTCTAAGTAAAATGTTTGTAGTACACGCTCTAATTCTTCGATTGCTACAGCTTCTACGGTAACCTGTTGTTTACCTTCACAACATTTTTTATATTTTTTGCCGCTACCGCATGGGCATGGATCATTACGTTTTACCATAATTAGAAACACTTCCTTTGAAAATTGTTAGTAGAATTTTGCTAAATAAATTGCATACAATTAATAATAACGGTACATTTGTACGAAGAAAAATGATTGTCTATTTAGAAATATCAAAAAACATAGAAGGACGGCCTGATTCTAGTATATGTATGTATTTTCCTGCTTAGAACCTAAAAAAAAGAAAACCATCTACGCTTTAGAAATAGCGTAGATGGTTCTCGCTTTGTTTAGCCTTTGACAGCTTCCATTTCAGTCGTCAATCGTTCTAGTTCATCAATAAGTTGACCAATATAAGCAATCGTATCTCGTAGCGGCTGGTCTGTTGTAACATCGACACCTGCCATTTGAGCTAGCTCTACAGGTGATTTCGTACCTCCAGCTTGAAGGACTGCTAGCCATTCATCTACAGCAATCTTACCTTCTTTTAAGATACGCTTAGATACTTGTGTAGAAATTGTTAAGCCAGCGCTATATGTGTATGGATATAGGCCCATATAATAGTGCGGTTGACGCATCCAAGTAAGCTCTGCACCCTCAGTAATATCGACAGTGTCACCCCAGAAATCTTCTAATACAGAGCGTTTTAATTGATTTAAAACAGTAGCATTCACAGCTTCTCCAGCGTCGATTAATTCATATACTTTTCGTTGATAAGCTGCCTCAAGTAAATGTGTGACGAAGTTATGATAATACGTTTTGGATACAATATTTGAAATTACCCAACGTTTGAAGCGAAGATCATCGTTATGGGTTAATAAATAATTAGCTAGTAGCATTTCATTCATTGTTGATGGTGCCTCGATAAAGTATAACGAAGGACGACTGTTAAAATAAGATTGATTGGCATGTGCATTCACAAAATGCCCTGCGTGCCCAAGCTCATGAATTAAAGTAAATACCTCATTCATACGTTCATTCCAAGACATTAAGATATACGGATGACTACCATATGGACTTGAACAGAATGCCCCAGTCGATTTACCTTTGTTAGGTGCATAATCAATCCAGCGTTCGTTAAACGCCTTTTCGAGCATCTCTTTGTAATCTTCACCCAAAACGTCTAATGCTTTTTCAACATATTCTTTTGCTTCAGCCATTGTTAATTTCGGATCATAGTCTGAATCAAGGGCAATCTTTAAATCAGCAAATGTCATTTTTTCAATGCCGTTTGCTTGTTGAATAAGCTTTGCGTAGCGGCGCATATGCGGAGCAAGCTCTTTCGTAATCAGATCTATTTGACGATTATAAAGCGTACGATCAACATCTTGATCAAATAATAAATAGTCAATGACAGAATCAAAACCTCGTAAATCAGCCATAGTTTTTTCTTGTTGAATGTGAGTGTTATAAATTTTTGCAGTTGTGTGCTGATAATCGCGCAACTTATTCGAAAATGCTTGGAAAGCTGCACGGCGAACATTTGTATCAGCGTCAAACTCCCAATCATTTTCGTATAATACAAAACTAAGTGGATGTTTTTCGCCATTGGCCTCAAACTCTCCAAAATGCATATCTACAAGCTTTGTCGTATTATACGTTTCATATGGTGCATCAAAAGTAGAGCTAAATGCAGCTAGTGCTTTTTCTACCTCTGGATGTAGCTGATGAGGCTTTTGTTTTAATAATTCCTCTATATAGACTTTATATTTAGGGCTTAATGTAGCAGCTTCTTCTAAAATAGACTCATCTAGTGCTAGTAATTCACTGCGTACAAAAGAAATTGTACTACTTATTTTTCCGACTGCTGTACCATATTTTGCAGCACGCATTTGGGCTTCATTATCTGTATGATCAGCTTGATTATTTAAGCTTGCATAAGTACCAATAGGAACTATGCTTTCATATAGTGCTTCATAAGCTGTTAAAACATCAATTACCTTTTGAGCATCCGTAATTGTACCTTGATGCGTGCTTTCGAAATTTTTTGCATCTTCCACAAGCTTCGCTAGAGCAGGTTCAAAATCCGCGTCATTTTCAAGTAAAACTGTTAAATCCCATGTTTGTTCTACTGGTACATCTTTTCGTAATGGCAATACCTCCATTAATTAACACCCCTTTTTAGTAAGTGATTCCATTATAACGAAACTATTTCGGAAAGTGAAATAATTATAGAAAATAGTTTCAATGTTCTTAAAAATATAACAATAGAGTGGAAACTT
The DNA here is from genome assembly GCF_047737915.1 of Lysinibacillus sp. NPDC056185. Classification (NCBI taxonomy): domain Bacteria; kingdom Bacillati; phylum Bacillota; class Bacilli; order Caryophanales; family Bacillaceae; genus Lysinibacillus; species Lysinibacillus sp. NPDC056185. The sequence continues at coordinate 202,710 of NZ_JBLLLQ010000001.1, read as the reverse complement.
TGTTCGTAATAGCTATAATAGATTTAAAGTTAAAGGGGGGATGTAGTTATAATGCAGCTAGTTTGGGAGAAACCAGATGTATATAAGCTTAGTCAAGTGAATCAAGATAATCTATGGAAGAAGTTAATTGCGGATTTGTTTGAAGATTTTTTGTTGTTCTTTTTGCCAGACTTACATGCAGAAGTTGATTTTTCTAAGCAAGTGGAGTTTTTACAGCAAGAGCTTTTCAAAGAAATTATTGAACATCGTCAAGGGCGCAAGGTAGCTGATCAAATTGCGAAGGTTCATCTAAAGAGTGGGGCAGAGCAATGGATTCTTGTCCATACAGAGATACAAGCAGTAGATGAAGTGCATTTTGCGAAGCGAATGTTTGAGTATTTTTATCGTATCAGTGATCGTTATGGTAAGAAGATTGTGGCCATTGCAATTTTTACAAATACGAGTACCAAAAGCACGAATCAGTATCATGAAAAGTATTATGGTACAGAAATAACTTATACATTTAACAAGTTTGTCGTGTCAGATTTTGATGAAGAAGAATTGAAAAAATCACCGAAGCTGTTTAGTAAAGCTTTACTAGCATCAATTTATTTAAATCAAACAAAAAACGAAATGAGCCATCGTAGTGCTTACAAAAGAGCATTACTAAGAGAAGTATGGTTATTAAGTAATGTTGAACGGACAGAGATACGTGCGCTTCTTTACTTCATTGATTATTTATTAAAGCTACCAAAATCTATGTCTGAGCAGCTTTTAAGAGATGTAAAAGACGAAATTAAAGGGGAGGAAGAAATTTTGCATCTAAATAAAGAAGGTTTACCGCCGACACTTGCTGGAGTTTTGGAATTAGAAAGACAGGAAGGAATTGAACAAGGAATTGAACAAATAATCAGGGGTTTGATTGAAACAGGTGCTGACGATGAATGGATTGCTGAAGTTTCAAAGCTTCCAGTGACAAAGATAAAAGCAATTCGTAAGGAACTGAAATAATTAAAAAGTATTAGATCTAGACACTATTGTTGAAAGACAAATGAAACTACAAAAAATATGTTTGAGAGCTTGTAAGAGCCGTAAAAGATGAAATTAAAGGGGATGAAGAAATTTTGCATCTAAATAAAGAAGATTTACCGCCGACACTTGCTGGAGTTTTGGAATTAGAAAGGCAGGAAGGAATCGAACAAGGAATTGAACAAACTATTAAACAAATAATCAGCGGTTTGATTGAAACGGGTGCTGACGATGAGTGGATTGCAAAAGTTTCAAAGCTTCCAATAACAAAGATAAAAGAAATTCGTAAGGAACTGAAGTAGTCAAATTGTATGATAATCTCTTATAGGTTTGTTGTGATTTTTAAACGTCCAATTAATGTAATCCATCTGTTTTTTAGGGCTGGCTATGTAGTGGAAAATGTTTTGGTTTTGTATTTTTTGTATCTACAGATGACCTTAGAATTTTTTTCAATGAAAAAATGTGTGTATAGCAAGCATACTTTGCAACGCATACTAAAGGCTAGAACAACTGGCACATTGGAGGAGAAATAATGTCACAAAACTTAAACAAACAATTGAATAAACTTGTCGCTACATGGTCTGTACTTTATACGAAATTGCACAATTATCATTGGTATGTAACGGGGAATGCTTTCTTTACACTACATGCAAAATTTGAAGAATTATATAATGAAACAACGTTAAATCTAGATGAAATTGCAGAACGTATTCTTTCGAAAGATGGAAAACCAGTTGCTACGTTAAAAGAACATCTTGAGCTGTCCTTTGTAGAGGAAGCAAAAGGGAATGAGAGGACAGAGGAAATGGTGGCTACAACCATTGCCGATTTCCAAACACTTATGAAAGCTTTAAATTCAACAATGGAGCTTGCGGCAGAAGAAGGGGACGATCGAACAGAGGATATACTAAATGCTATGTATCAGTCCCTAGAAAAGCATACATGGATGCTGAAAGCCTTCCTCGGACATTAATAACCACAAGTAAATGATAGGCGATGGGACTTCTTAATTCACTTCCGTTGCCTATTTTTTGATATTTGAAAGTTTAAGACCATTGTTTCAAAAGGTGAATATGTATTACAGAGATATTACAAATATTACAGTTCGTTAAAAGAATAGGTAAAAAGGTTTTTTTCTTGAATAGGAAGGGTAGATACCAAGTAAGCCATACAAATTAGGAGGAATTGAGCATGATAAATGAACAAAACCAAAAAATTGAAGTGGCCCATACAAGGGAAGAAATGCTTCATATTTTAGAAAGTATGCAATTAGATGCATATCAAATAGAGGATATTTACGTTATTGCAAAGGATCCAAGTAAATTTGAAGGTGTGAAATGGGATGCTAATGTTAAAACACATGAGGTTGGGAATTGGGTTGATCAAATTAAGTCTTGGTTTACCGGTGAATCGGCTGTAAAAGAAGGATTTAAGCGATTTGATCTTACGGAAGGTCAAACAGCTTACTATGCTCATCTCGTTGAACAGGGTGTCATCGTATTATTTGCTGAGCATTCAACTGAACCTATGACGACATAATGTATAGTAAGATGATTGTTATTCGTCTTGATTCACGTGTGACAGGGAGAGTTTCCTTTTGAACAATAAGTAAGTTATAAAATAAACAGAGTGAGTGCACATGCATCACTCTGTTTATTTGTGTTGTAAGAATTAATTTATAGCTTTTTCATGTTTTTTAATAAAGCGTAAAACATGGAGATGCTCTAATTGGGCAACAAGATTACCAATTAGAATAAAGCTACCACCAATTACTATTTTTACCGTTATTCCTTCACCAATAAACATCATGGCAAACATCGCTGCGAAAATTGGCTCTAAGGAAAATATTAGTCCTGTATGTGTAGCAGAGGTAAACTGTTGTGCAACAGTTTGACCTACGAAGCAAAATGCACTACAAATGACACCAAGTCCTATAATAGCAATCCAAGAAGTCGTTGTATTTGGAAGTGTTGGCGTTTCGAAAATGAATGTTAATACAAGTGCATAAAGTCCAGCAAAACCAAGCTGATAAATGCCATAAGAAATTGATTCAACGCTCCGTGTAAATGAACTGTTTAACAGTAAATAAAACGAATAACATAGTGCAGCGATGGCTATTAAAATATCCCCTTTTTGAAAGGCAAATGAACCATGTGCCGTTAAAACTGTAATCCCAATCATTGTACAAATAATCGCAAAGCTAACTGCTCTTGAAGGTAATTTCTTTTCAATAAAACTGCTGAAAATAGGCACTAAGATAACTGTTAGACTTAAAATAAAACCAGCATTTGATACCGATGTAGTTTCTAGTCCGAATAAACTTAGAACGAACACAATGAATAATAGAAACCCTTGTATAGCTGCATATTTTAATGTTTTAACATCGACTTTAATCATACGTTTATAAAAGATAATACCTGCTACGAAAAATGCGATGATACAACGCAATGCCACCACATTATAAACAGCCAATGTTTCAAGCCCCATTACCATAAAAGTATAAGATAAGCCCCAGAACATTGTCACTATAACCATCAATAAATTTGCTTTTCCTTGGATACTCATTATGCTCACCTACTATCTGTGTACTAAAACAGTTTTTATACTAAAATTTACTATATATCTTGTGTTGTGATTAGTAAAACGAATGTTTATAATGGTTAGTATTAAAAAAATTCATGTATATAGAGGACAAGGCGATGAGTTTAGTCAAATATGAGATTTTGAATAAAGTGGCTGAGGTAGCTAGCTTTACAAAAGCAGCGGAAGCATTGGGATTAACCCAATCTGCTGTAAGTCATGCTGTTTCAAGCTTAGAAAAGGAGTTCGGCTTTGCACTCATTCACAGAAGTCGAGCAGGTGTCACGTTAACAAGTGAAGGTAATGTAATGCTAAGAGCAATGAGACATGTCCTCGATGCACAAGAACTGTTACAGCAAGAAGCTGCACATATACTTGGCGTTACTCGAGGGAAAGTGAGAATTGGTGTAATTTCAAGTATTTCTTCAAACTGGATGCCGGAAATTGTTCGTATTATGGACAATCAATTTCCTGGTATCCAAGTCGAATTGCGCGAGGGAGATTATTATGAAATTGAACAATGGCTATTGAGTGGAGAGGTTGATGCGGGATTTTTAAATGGTCAAAAATCTAAGCAGTTTCAGTTTACCGAACTTCAGCAGGATCCATTGCTGTGTATTGTCTCCGATAAAAGTCCACTTTATAATAAAGCCGAAATTGATATTGTTGAACTAGAAGACATGCCATTTATCATGACTTCATATAAAGGCACTAATGATGTAAAAGAACTGTTAGAGCAATATCACGTAAAGCCAAATATTCGCTTTGAACTATCAGAAGAGGTAGGGATCATTTCGATGATTGCTCACCAGCTTGGAATTAGTATTTTACCGAAATTAGTGACGTATAACTTGCCTCCTACGATAAAAGCTATACCTTTAAAACAAGGTGGCTATCGCACAATAGGAATAGCTATGAAAAATCAGGCATCACCAGTGACCAAGAAATTTGCTGAGATATTAAGTTCCTGGTTAAAAGAGCAAAATATGAAATAGTATTAATTTAACTCCAACCTTATAAAAACAACATTGAAGCATAACATAGCATTACGTTAAAATAGTATTTGTATATTTATCTTCATTCAGCAGATCTTTTTTGTACCGAAAGCGTAGCGACAGGTACAGAAGATTCCCACCTCTAAAGGAGGTGAGATGAATGCAATTTTGATTACTTTTTCAGTGGGTGTCCAAACACCTACTGAAATAGAGGAACTCAGCCTAAGAAAGCCACGTCCTGTGGCAATTTATCTGTGCGAAAGCGCAGCGTCAGCAACAACACACGACTGAGTGACCAACATCATGCTGCTGACGCTGCGTTAGCACTGCGCTTTCGCACAGAAAACATTTGTTGGCCCAAAGCCTCCGGCGGATGTCACGGATTTTCAAAGGAATGAATATAAGGATGTTAGCCTAAAATCTTCGCATCCTGCGAAAACGGCTAACTGACCTGCATCGGTAAAAACGCCACGTCCTGTGGCATTACCGAAATGACCGACATCGTGTCGGTCCTCGTGCAGGCCTAGGCACAATTCAAAATCCGGTCGCATTGTTTATCTGTAGCGAAAGCAAAGCGACAGCTACAATTACGCCAAGGTGAAATTGATTAGAAAAAAGGTGAGTGTATGGGGACATTACGAGGTAAGACCGTACTCATTACAAGTGGGGGAACACTTGAAAAATGGGATCGTGTGCGTGGGCATACGAATTTATCGAAAGGGTCGATGGGCTGTTATTTAGCTGAAGCAGCACTAGAGGCTGGGGCAAACGTATTGTATATGCATGGTTATTTTGCACAGCTTCCTGAGAACAAAGATAAAATGCGTACCATTCGATTTGAAGGTATTGAAGATTTAGGTGAGAAAGTTCGACATGCTGTTCAGGAAGAACAAGTAGATATCGTTATTATGGCAGCTGCAGGTTCTGATTGGCTCATTGACAAAGTGTATGATCAATCTGGGAATTTAATGGAGGAAGCAGGTAAAATGCCATCTGATGAGCCACCTATCATTCACTTTAAAAAGGCACCTAAAGTATTAGGTCAAATTAAAGGGTGGCAGCCAAAAGTTACATTAGTGGGCTTTAAACTTGAGGCAACAGATGACGAGGAATTTTTACTGTCCCGTGCACGCCTACGAATGGAATCGGCCAACGCTCAGTTTATGGTAGCAAATAGCTCACAGTCTTTATATGGTGGAGATGAGCCACACTGGATTGTACCGGCTAAAGGCGAACCGATAAAGGTTATGGGCAAGCAAAAGACAGCGAAAGCATTAATGGATCTTTTATAAAATGATTAAAACAAAAACTGTGTAGAGGCAAATTGATCTGCGCAGTTTTTATTTTTTTCCCCTGTAAAGTCTATAGTGATACTTACTGGCACAACTATAGACATACTTCATATTCCTTTATTTCTTAGTAAACAACTAAGTTTTGTAATATTTATATTGACAATGGGTTTTCTGAATTATAGAATTATTTGCAAGAAACGAAATACCGGCAACTTGGCCTAAAAAGAAGCTTTGATAACAAATATTGTAGGTCAAATCCAACAGAGCTATCTAAGGGATAAGTGGGCTATGATTGACGAGTTGGCCTCAAAATATGTTAAAAGAAGGGGTGTATCGGATGACTCAACAGGTAAAGGTAGATGACAAAAAACTGGAGGCAATTGCAAAGGCGATTCAAAATTTGGAGTTTGGAGAAGTACACATTACGATTCAAGATGGTGTCATTGTGCAAATTAACAGACTTGAAAAGCAAAGATTTCCACAGAAAAAGTAAACTGTATAGGAGGCCACAAAAATTATTTCCTTCGTTTTATGTGGCCATTTTCGCAACAGCATAGGTTATTTTATAGAGTTAGCTATTTTAACGAATATGTGAGGTGTATCAGTGTTAGTTACCTCTTTATAAATACCTAGTAAATATTGCGAATTGTTTTTTTCAAAGACAAAAAAGTTAAATAGTTGGTCTTCAAAATAAATCGCTTTTGTATCACCTTGAAGAGTATATTCTTTACCTTTAAAGTTCAATTTGTCTTTGAAGTTTATTTTATTCTCTATTGATCGAATTTCAATTTTATAAATATTTTCTTTTATTTCTTTATTAACAAACATAAGACTCAATGCATCATTCATATTATATTTTTTATCTTCGTAAAATTTCCCAAATTGATGTGTGAAGGAAATCGGTGGCATAATTTGGGGTAACTTTACCGCACATTTACAATGATTTTCAAATTCCTTAACGGACTCTTCTACGGATTTATATCCACCTTCAGCGAATTTTTCCTCAAAGGAAGGAGGAGGGTTTTCGAAATTTGCAGTTACCCATTCATTTGTAGAAAATAAAAAAATAATAGATATCATGAAAAGGATTTTTTTAAACATTTGTAATACACCTCATCTCTTACTTTTTCATCAATCAAACTTATTATTTCGATAAAGAGCTGAAAGATACGTCAAAAAAACAGGATGATTACGACCAATCATCCTGTTTTTTGCGTATATATTTCTTGCCAAAGCCTAATCATAAAAACTATTTGGGATTTCACCAATATGTCTGCGATGGTAAAGTAAGGGTTCCTTCTGTGCATTCTCAATTTCTAGGACCTGCCCGATAAATATCGTATGATCTCCAGCATCGATTTGCTGAGATGTTTTGCATTGTAAAATGGCCGCAGTATCATGTAAAACCGGTAGACCTAAATCAGAGTTTGACCATTTAGCCTGGGCGAAACGATCTGGAATTTTACTTGAAAATAGCGTACATAAGTGTTCTTGATTGCTCGCTAAAATATTTACAGCAAACTTTTGAGCCACTGTAAAATATGGATGTAGCTGTGATTTTTTATCGAGCGACCATAAAATAAGGAGTGGATCTATGGAAACTGACGCAAAGGAATTGACAGTTAAGCCAATAGGTTCACCTATGTCATTACAAGCAGTGACAACTGTAACACCTGTTGGATAATTACCTAATGCTAGTTTAAAAGCAGCTACTTTGTCTGTCATTCTAATCACCTCTTCATTGATTTATGAAAATAAAAAATCTTTTTTGATGAACTACTAGCATCGAAATCCTTTTGTTGCCGAGCATTTTAAAAAAGATATCATAAAATATAGTAAGTTCTAATAATTATAATATTCTAAATTTTATTTTAAACCAACAAAACTAACAGGTAAAGTATATAATAGAGAAAAAAGGGGGTTCAGTCATGACTTTATATTTTGACCATCTAGTTCATCAAGTTCAATCACCAGAAAATACAAAGATTTTCTTAAATAAACGTAATATCCATACAGTTAACGGTGGTCAACATACAATGTGGGGGACATACAATACGTTAAGCTATTTTGGATTAAACTATATTGAGCAAATAGCAATTTATGATCGTAATTTATTTGAAAATGCAGTGAAATTACCTTATTCCTTACATTATACGTTTAAACGTGCTAACGAGCGCTATGGTTTTTCAAGAATTGCATTGCGTACAAAAAATATTGAAGAAGAGGCACAACGTTTACGTTCACTTGGATTTGAAGTATATGGACCAGATGCTTGTAGTCGTACAAGACCAGATGGCTCTGTAGTAGAATGGAAGCTATTGCATTTTGGGAAGCCAGAGCAGGCAATTGATTTTCCATTTTTGATTGAGTGGACTGATACAGATGAGGAACGTATTGCACAATTAAAAGCAAATGGAGCCATTGATACGAATCAAACTATATCGATGGAATCTGTCCAATTTTATGTGAAAGATGTGCAAGCAACAGTGAATTTATGGAGGAAAGTATTACAACTACCAGAGCCTGAACAACAAGAACAGTTTATCTCCTTACATTTACCAAATATTCGCCTGGATTTTTATGACAAAGTCGCTGCAGCTACTATGACACTAGGTCATTTAAATGAAGGGGCGTTTGGGGTAACACTTATGGATACTGACAGAACGAAGGAAACGCTAGTTTTTCCCGGAGCTTTTTATTGGATCAATCGCTGAAGTTATAGTGTTTATAGCGATAGTACATTTAAGAGCATTTGAAAAAAGGAGCCGTTCATCCATCGAACAGCTCCTTTGAGTTTATACTTTTACAACATTTGACGCCTGTGGCCCTCGATTGCCTTCCACCACTTCAAATGATACCTTTTGACCTTCTTCAAGTGTACGGAAGCCTTCCTCTTGGATTCCCGTAAAATGTACAAATACATCTTCTCCATCATCACATTCTATAAAGCCATAACCTTTTTCATTATTGAACCACTTTACGATTCCCTGTTGCATAAGCATTCGCCTCCCATGCGCTTGAATGTAGAATAAAATCAATTAAGTCGTGACATAAATTGTGAAAATGTGAAAAAATGCATTTTCATTTAGAACATACATGAATTGAGCAATGTTGTCAATTGATTGTCGAAATACTTGAATAACTTACTATGATTTTTTTCACAATAAAGTCTATAATGGAATTAACTTCTTTCAGCAAGAAGTTAAGGCCTCCGGCGGATGTCACAGAATCGGAAAGGAATTCTTTGTGTACGCACAAAGCCGATTCCAGACGCAATTATGCCGAGGCATAATTGATCGACATAGAAAGTAGGATGCCAAATGACAACGAAAAAACAACCTCTAACAGATCTAGAAATCGCGAATCAAGCGGTTATGCAACCTATTACTCAAATAGCGAAAGCTGCAGGTATTCCAGAGGATGCACTTGAACAGTATGGTCGCTACAAAGCAAAAATTGATCCATTAAAAATAACAGCACATGGTGAGGATGCAAAGGTTGTATTGGTAACAGCTATTAGTCCAACTCCAGCGGGTGAAGGGAAATCAACTGTAACGGTTGGGCTTGCTGATGCACTTCATCAATTAAATAAAAATGTTGTTGTTGCTTTACGTGAGCCATCACTCGGCCCTGTAATGGGTGTAAAAGGTGGAGCAACAGGTGGTGGATATGCACAGGTTGTGCCGATGGAAGATATTAACTTGCATTTCACTGGTGACCTTCACGCGATTACGACTGCGAATAATGCATTATCAGCCTTTATTGATAATCATATCCATCAAGGAAATGCTTTAAACATTGACCCTCGCCGTATAATTTGGAAGCGTGTAATGGATTTAAATGATCGCGCCCTTCGTAAAGTTGTTGTGGGTCTCGGTGGTCCTGTTCAAGGGATGCCACGTGAGGACGGCTTTGACATTACTGTTGCATCAGAAATAATGGCAGTTTTCTGTTTAGCTACAAGTATTGAAGATTTACGTGAACGTTTAGCAAGTATCGTAATCGGTTATACATTTGACCGTGAGCCTGTATTCGTGCGTGATCTTCAAGTGGAAGGGGCATTAACATTATTATTAAAAGATGCCTTCAAACCAAACTTAGTGCAAACGCTTGAGGGGACACCTGCCATTATTCACGGTGGACCATTTGCCAACATCGCACATGGCTGTAACTCGATTATGGCGACACAAACAGCTCGTAAGCTGGCAGATATCGTTGTGACAGAAGCGGGCTTTGGTTCAGATTTAGGCGCTGAAAAATTTATGAATATTAAAGCGCGTAAAGCAGGCTTTAAACCAAGTGCAGTTGTAATCGTAGCTACAATTCGTGCATTAAAAATGCATGGCGGTGTAGCGAAAACGTCACTAGTTGGGGAAAACGTTGATGCCCTTTTACAAGGAATCGAAAATTTAGCCAAACATGTTGAGACGATTCGTACATTTGGCGTTGAGCCGATTATTGCTTTAAATCGTTTTATTACGGACACAGAGGCTGAGTTAGAAGCAGTCCTGAATTGGTGTCAAGAAAATCATGTTCGTATCGCACGAACTAATGTCTGGGAGGAAGGCGGAAAAGGTGGTCTAGGCTTAGCTGAACAAGTGCTAGCTGTTCTTGATGAAGAAAACAATTTTTCTCCATTATATGACATAACAGAATCTATTGAGGAAAAAGTACGTACAATTGTGCAAAAAGTTTATGGTGGGAAAGATGTGCAATTTACCGATCAAGCGAAAAAACAAATTGCCCAAATTGAAAAATTCGGTTGGGATTCACTACCGATTTGTATGGCGAAAACGCAATATTCTTTATCAGACCAACCAAGTCTTTTAGGACGTCCAGAAGGCTTTACAATCACTATTCGCGAAGTCATTCCTAAACTTGGTGCTGGCTTCCTAGTTTGCTTAACTGGGGATATTATGACAATGCCAGGTTTACCAAAAGCACCAGCCGCTTTGCGTATGAATGTTGATAATGAAGGACATGCGGTAGGGTTGTTCTAGAGTAAGAAGTACAAAAGAATATATAAATGCAAAAGCTGTTCCTTTAAGTTATAAAGGGCAGCTTTTTTAACTTTTGTTATCGGATGTAACTGAACAATGCCGTAGCATATTAGTTATTGTGAAAAAAGGGGAAGAAAATTAATAGCCCCTATATTCACGAAGGAGAAAACTGGCTAACCATAAAAAAATTGCAATTCGAATGATTATATACATTGTATATTCAAAAAAAGAAAGTTTTCTTTCACGTTTTAAATTTTTTAAAAGTCTCACAGAAAAAATTGAACATAAGAGAAGGAATGCTATAGATATTTGATATATGTTTTCTAACAGGTTTACATTTTCTAATAGGCTTTTCAGCAAGATCATCCTTTCATACTAGAACGTATGAGTTGTCTTGTTTTAGTATGCTGATACTTTAGTTGATTACGAAGAAAAATTGGGAAATGTCATTCATCAGTTGAATGGGGTGCGCATTGTATCGGGTCTAGTGACTGATTACTTATTAGCAAAGGAAAATGGCTTTGATGTAGGTAAACAAGAAATTGGTGGCGAATACAAAGATGATAAGCAGTCAAGATTAGATATTGTTGTGAAAACGCAGGATCAGCAAATGATTAATATTGAAATTCAATTGTCTAATCAACACGATATGTTTAAGCGTACATTATTTTACTGGACTCAACTTTATACATCACAATTACAAAAGGGTATGGGGTATCATAAACTGCTACCGACGATTACTATTAATATATGTAATTTCACATTGTTTCCTCAAAGCGCATATTATCACAGTACCTTCCATTTATATGAGGATAAAACATTAAAGCGATTAGTTATACAAGATGATGCTTTGGAAGTGCACTTTATTGAAATGAATAAATTCCTTGAACAATGGCATAGGGGATTTCTTAAGCCACTGGATGATATTTAAGCACGTTGGTTATTGTTATTAGGAATGGTCGATGCACGAAAGAAAAAGGTCTATAAAAAATATATCGTGAAATGGAGGAACTAGCGATGAAGGACGAACATTTATTACAGGCATTTAATGTTTGGGAAGAGCTAAGTTTATCACAGGAAGATGTTATAGCTTATCAATCTCGCTTAAAGTATATCCTTGATGAAGAGGCAAAGTTGGAGGATGTAAAGCATATGGCAGAGCAACTGGGAATAGAGAAAGGAATCGAAAAAGAAAAAGAAGAAACCGCTAATAAACTTTTAGCGAATGGAATGGATATTGATTTTATTCATAAAATAACAGATTTATCTGTGGAGCGTATTGAAGAAATCAAAGAAAGGCTAATTCAAAGTCGTGAAGACAAATAACGAAAAGGTTAACAAAGCTCGTCATGACCCTAAGATCTCACGTGTTCAGAATTTCTTCCTTAGGAATATTTTAGAAGGGGAATAAGGGATAACAAGTAGCAAGGAAAAGGGAGATAGGAAATATATGTCTTTAAAATGGAAATTGAAGAAACAATAAAAGCTGCCATCATCTACAAAAAATAAGATGGGCAGCTTTTATTGTTTCTTCAGCGGGTTGGTATTACATAACATAACTATCGTTTCCTACTTCCTTCATAACTTAATACTTCAATTACGGCTTAAATAAAATTCGGAAAAATTGTTGCCTAAAAAAATTCTCTAGTTTTGTTAGCACGACTCTGGATGATTAGACTTTTCGCAAAATGGCAAGAAATTGGTATGCTATTTGCCATTAATGGGAGGAGTTACGTTCATACATATTCAAGATAATGAATAGAAGAAGGTAACATCGATTAATGATAAAAATATCACACGCTTGCGACATATGCTCAAAGCTTTCTAGGTCGTGATAAGCTTGTTTGTTCACTTATCTCGTCATGTACATTCACTATGCGGGTTAAAACAAAGAATTTCTAAGGGAAAGTGTTCACTTTTATTTGTTTAGATGATTGGTTTTCACTATACGCACGTCATCTTGCAACACAGTATTCAATTTTAAATCCCGCTGAAGTTGTTTAATCTGTTAAAACATAGTTCTTGTACATCACTGAAAAAGTGAGCCTACAGAACAAAAATAGTTGTTCTGTACATTTATCATACAATATTCAGAAAAATTAGTCAATTGAAATTAACTTCCCAAATTGATTTTTTTGTTAAATCTAGAGGTTACTTAATTACCAACAATTCTAAGCAATACCGTATAATAAAGGATGAAGGGACTGAACTAAGAATATGAACAATTTAATGGACAAAGTACGAGGGATTTACGAGCAATTTGATGCTAGTCATGATTTTCAACATATTGAACGTGTTTATCAAAATGCGTTAACGATATTACAAACAGAACCGGAAGCCGATGCAGAGGTCGTGGAAATTGCTGTGCTGTTGCATGATGTTAGTGATAAAAAGTATACCGATAGCAAGGAGCAAGAGAATAAGCTAATTGCCGAGCTGTCTTTAAGCGAGGAGAAGAAGCAACATATTCAAGATTGCATCGCACAAGTATCGTATAATGGTGGCAATGAGCTAGAAGCAACTTCTCTCGAAGCAAAAATAGTACGAGATGCAGATCGTTTAGATGCGATTGGAGCAATCGGTATTGCGCGCACATTTGCTTTTGGTGGAGCTAAGGGTCGAAAGCTTTACGACAAGGAAGAGAATGCACGTACGGATATGACAGAAGTGGAGTACCGCAATAAAAATACATCCTCAGTTACCCATTTTTATGAGAAGCTATTATTGCTGAAGGATTTAATGATTACTGACAAGGGCAAGCAAATGGCTGAAGAACGCCATCAATTTATGGTACAGTTTTTAGAGCAATTACAAAATGAAATAGGTGAGTAATACCTCACGCTACTAAAAAAATCCGTTGTCTATTTCAATAGACAACGGATTTTTAGGGTTAAATAATGTTGATTCATTCATTTGCTTCGGAAGGAGTATTTTTTGATTCAATTTTTTTACGTAAAATCTACTCAAATGTTATTGTGTGAAAATAAGGTTACCTATATTACATAAAAAACCGTTGCATCATCCTATAGCTCTGAAAATAGTAAGTGAGATAGCGTTGTGCAAATAAGCTTGGGATTTTTTTATATAAGACATTTTTTATTTTTGAATACTCTTTCGTTTGTTTGGATAACATATTTTTATCATAATATTATAATTAGTTTAATTTAAAATAGTAAAAGTAGTGAACATAGTCGAAAGGATTAAGGAAATTGCTCATTATGGACAGGTGTTCCTGTTGTAATTAGGCGAGGTCTTAGGAAATAAAACTAAAAATCTCTAGGCGACAGATGCAATGTGGGTAAAAACAATTTCAATAAATTTGGAGGAAGAAAATGATGACAAAAGATTTTTACACTACACTTAAAGAAAGACGTACTTACTACGGAATTAATAAAGAGGTAAAAATATCTGATGAAAGAATTAAAGAAATTGTAGAATTTGCTGTGAAATATACCCCGTCAGCATTCAATTCTCAAACTGCACGTATTGTTGTATTATCAGGTGAGGCACATAATAAATTGTGGGATATCACAACTGAAGTATTAAGAAAAGTAGTTGGAGATAGAGACTTTTCAGGAACTCAACAAAAAATGGATTCCTTTAAAGCAGGTTATGGTACAGTATTATTCTTAGAAGATGAAGCGGTAGTTAAATCACTTCAAGAGCAATTTGCCGCCTATGCTGAGAACTTTCCGATTTGGTCAAATCAAGCATCAGGTATGCACCAATTAGTTGTGTGGGCAGCGTTGGAAGCAGAGGGATTAGGAGCTTCTTTACAACATTATAATCCACTAATTGATGATGAAGTGAAAAAAGAATGGAATATCCCTAATAATTGGAAGCTTATTGCGCAAATGCCCTTTGGCAATCCAACGGTAACACCAGGCGAAAAAGAATTCCAACCACTTGAAGATCGAATAAAATTTCACAAATAATTATCTGCTATGTATATGATATACCAAGCAGTACGGCACTGAGTGTCATTTTTGAGACAGTAACCTTTTTACAGCCAGTTGAAGGTATTGAACCAACGACTGGTTGTTGTTTAATTTCGGCTTTTAATCCGGATTTCTGAGCGTTGTAAATCCGCATTTTTTTGACGGTACCTCTATATGCATCATTTTGCAATTACGTTAAAATACAATCTACAAAATGTAAGAAGAGTCCATTTTGAACAAATGTTCAAATGGATTCTTCTTTATTTTAGCTGTTTTCGTAAAGATTGTTGCTCTTCAACTAACGGTGCAGGATAGTTCAACAAGGAGCGATTGAAATACAATAAATATGGAGTTTTGGGAATAATGATACTAAACAAATTTAAGGAGAATCAGAAATGAAAAAATTGCTTTTTAGCCTTATCTTCGTTTTAGTAATTCTTCCTTCACAAACACACTCTGAGAATAAAATTGAAGAGTTGCCACCTTGTTCAGCAATACTTGAACCAACAAAAAACGTACCTAAAAATGCCAGAGGAGTAGCACTGATTTATAATATTGAAAGAAAGTTTAATGATGAACGAACAAGTCTCAGTGTTCACGCACTTCATTTACCAAAGCCATCTAGTTTTGGGGATTATGATGGTTATGAAGTATTAGCATATATTCCGAAAGAAATAAGTTGGATTTTCTCATTGTCTCCTTTAACTAAATATGGAGAAACTACTTGGGCTGGGAATTTGGATGAAGTTTCTCCTATGATGCGACCTACTCGTATCAAAGTTCGGACAGTCAATACAAAGACAAAGAAAACGGGTCCTATTGTACTTGAAAAAATACTAAAACCTTGTTGAATAAACGGGGGCTTTAGTTAAATATTCGATTTACGAAATATCAAACATAAATACAGAGTTGATTCTACACATTTTGTAGATTAACTCTTTTTTTATGCTTTAACAGCAACAATCTTTTAGAAAACAGCCTTATTTTAAAGTAACCTTTTATATATCAATGGTATAAAAGTTTTTGCTTCGTTCCATATTACTATTATGTTTTAAGCAGGTGGAAACCCGTATGGGCCGAGTTTTTTATCATAGGTGAGAAAAAGCAAAACGACAGCTTACAGCAATTTACTGTTGGAATTATGTTAGGGATGGCGAAAGTATAACGAGGAGGACCTTAAATGTATCCAGATTTAGAAGGGAAAGTTATTGTTATTACAGGTGCTTCAACAGGATTAGGAAAAGCAATGGCATTACGTTTTGGCGAGGAAAAAGCAAAAGTTATCGTGAATTTTCGCTCAAATGAAAAAGAGGCAAATGCTGTTGTTGAAGGAGTGAAAAAAGCAGGTGGGGAAGCGATAGCTGTAAAAGGAGATGTGTCAGTTGAAGGGGATGTCATCAACCTCGTCCAGACTGCCGTGAATAAGTTTGGAACTCTCGATGTAATGATTAATAACGCTGGAATAGAAAATCCAGTACCTTCACATGAAATGCCGCTTGAAGATTGGAATAAAGTAATCAATACGAATTTAACAGGTGCATTTTTAGGAAGTAGAGAAGCGATTAAGTACTTCGTCGAACATGATATTAAAGGGACAGTGATCAATATGTCCAGTGTTCACGAAGTTATTCCATGGCCTTTGTTTGTTCACTATGCGGCTAGTAAAGGAGGCATTAAACTGATGTCACAAACATTAGCATTAGAATATGCCCCAAAAGGAATTCGTATCAATAATATCGGGCCTGGTGCGATTAATACACCTATTAATGCTGAGAAATTTGCCGATCCCGAAAAACGTGCAGATGTGGAAAGTATGGTTCCAATGGGGTATATCGGAAAACCAGAGGAGATTGCAGCAACAGCAGCATGGCTTGCTTCATCCCAAGCTAGTTACGTAACAGGAATCACTCTATTTGCTGATGGTGGAATGACCTTATACCCTTCTTTTCAAGCAGGTCGTGGGTAAGTAACGGAAAATGGAAATGGGGTTATCTGCCCTGTTCAAAGTGGTTAAATTCTTATAATACTTCATTGTTGCGTTTGTTGATTTAATAAAAAATAGCATAAATAAAAACTGGCATTGGAACCTAACAGACATTTAACCCTCTTCCAATGCCTTTCTTTATTTTACATATACTGAATAAAAAATTAAGACAGTGTTTTCGAATTTCCTATATTGGATAAATTAAAGTAACTTAAATTATCACATTTTGTTAACGCATCTTTTTTAAGTTTGAATTAATAATCGATATTTGGTTAATCTGCTGGTCTTGGACCTCTTTCGCCCTGTGTATTTTCCAAGGTTAAAATAGGCCGAACTGTAATGTCTTCTATTACTCGAATTTGACAAGATAGCCGCAAACAGTCTTCATATAAATTCTCATCAATATTTTTAATAGAGAAGGCGTGTTTTTCTATTTTTGAAATATCCTTATATTCACCAGCTAATACCTCCACTCTACAAGTTGTGCATTTTGCTATTCCGCCACACTGATGAAAAATGTTTATATTATTATCTTCAAGAGCTAATACTAATTTTTTTCCTTCCTCTACTTCAAAGGTTTTTCCTCCAAATACGGTGACAAGTGGCATCTATGAATTCTCCTTTCAATTAATGGGGTTTTAACGCAGAAACTGTTACTATCAGTTTGGATTGATCCAGCTATTCTCATACAGTTTAAAAAGTTTTACCTAGCCCAGGAAGTTTGTATGGAGGGAAGCGGTTTGAAGGATAATCATATGGTGGGTAGCCATAGGAAGGGTTCCCAAGCATGAACTTGAAGGAGCGACTTGGGTAAAACCTAAAGACTTCGTGTATCTTATCAATGGATATTGCACATGCTAATCTTAAAGTAACTTTTTTCCAATAATATTAACAAAAAGGGAAATATTTCTGAACCGAGATCATTTTTTTCTTAGTAATGAGTTAAAAATCTTTTCATTCATTATATAAAACATATATAATTACTTATGTTTTTTCGACAATGGGGATCTTGAATTAGGTCTATTGTTCTTTCGAATATTAGATCGTGGGAGAAATCTCCTTTTAAATACATTGGGGTAATCGTCAAAGGAGTTTTAACATCATGAAAGAAGCAAAAAGCGCAGTCAAATGGATTCCTTTCCTCATTTCCCTTGCTGTTGGCGTGGCTATCTGGTTTTGTCCAGCGCCTTCAGGAGTAGATGAAAAAGCGTGGCATCTGTTCGCTATTTTTGTTGCGACCATTATAGGATTTATAACGAAACCGTTGCCAATGGGAGCAATATCATTTATTGCTATGGCTATGATTGCCATAACAAATACATTAACTATTGAAGAGACATTAAGCGGTTTTGGTAATTCAACGATTTGGCTAATCGTTATTGCCTTCTTTATTTCTCGAGGATTTATTAAAACGGGACTAGGGGAACGAATTGCCTATGTATTTGTTCGTCTTTTTGGGAAAAAAACTTTGAGTCTGTCCTACTCATTACTAGCAAGTGACTTAATATTAGCACCTGCTATTCCTAGTAATACAGCTCGTGCTGGTGGTGTTATATTCCCAATTATCCAGTCATTATCTCATACCTTCGGATCTAAACCAGAAGACGGGACAGAGCGTAAGATGGGTGCCTTTCTTTTGAAGGTAGGTTTTCAAGGGAATTTAATAACATCTGCTATGTTTATGACAGCCATGGCAGCGAATCCTTTAATTGTTAAGCTAGCAAGTGATTCAGCTGGAGTAACTATTACTTGGTTTGGTTGGGCAGTAGCCATGATTGTCCCGGGGCTAACCGCTTTAATCGTTGTTCCTTATGTTATTTATAAAATTTATCCGCCTGAAATCAAGGAAACACCAGAGGCAGCAGCTATCGCTAAAAAGAAGCTGGAAGAATTCGGTCCTCTGAAAAGTTCCGAAAAACGAATGATCGTAGTATTTGTTGCTGTGTTATCGTTATGGATTGGCGGAGACTACTTAGGCATTAGTGCTACTACAGCAGCTCTTATAGGACTTTCATTGCTGTTATTGTTAGATGTATTAACATGGGCAGATATTAAAAAGGAAGAAGGAGCATGGGACACACTAATTTGGTTTGCAACGCTATTTATGATGGCATCTTTTATGAACAAACTAGGGTTGATTCCGTGGTTTAGTAATGAAGTTGGTGGACTTGTATCTGGATATAGCTGGATATGGGCGGTTGTCATATTAGCTTTAGTCTATTTCTATTCTCATTATTTCTTTGCGAGTTCCACTGCGCATATTAGTGCGATGTATGCAGCATTTTTATCTGTTATGTTGCAAGCGGGAGCACCTGCTATGTTGGCAGCTATATTATTAGCGGCATTTAGTAATTTATTTGGCGCCACTACTCATTATGGTTCTGGTCCAGCACCGGTCTTCTTTGGTGCAGGCTATATTGACCAAAAGAAATGGTGGACAGTTGGATTTGTAGTTTCCGTAGTTACTATCCTGATTTTTGTTATAGTAGGAGGACTATGGTGGAAGCTTCTTGGTTATTGGTGAGTTAGCTTCTGTATCCGGATAGAAAATATTCTATCCGGATATTTTTTTGAGATTTTTAACGCTTCTTCATTTGGATTTAATGGAGAGGTGTTTTTTAGATAGGTAAGAAGAGTTTGTTGTCCTTTGTTTACCTGTCATTTGGTGTTATGATAAAAATGGATATCAATAATAAACTACATATAAAAGTAGTATGGACACTAAACAACACCTAAATGAAAGAGATGGACAAGTGTAATGAGTCATTTAATTGTACAAAATTTAACGAAAACAGTGGGCGATAAAACGCTCTTTCAAAATATTGAATTTACAATTTATGAAGGGGAGCGAGCTGGGCTAATTGGTATTAATGGTACTGGTAAATCCACATTGCTTTCTATTTTAGCAAATGAAATCGAAGCGGATTCAATGGAAGTTGACCGCCCAAATAAATATCGTGTTGCATATTTACCACAGGAGCCTACTTTTAATGGTGGTGAAACTGTGTTACAGGCAGTGTTTGCAGGGGATTCACCTATTCTAAAACTGAATCGTGAATATGAGGAAACGGTTGCTGCACTTGCATTAAATCCGACTTCAGAAAGTTTACAAAAAACGTTATTTAGCTTGCAACATCGTATGGATGAAGAGCAGGCATGGGATGTCAATGCACTTGCTAAGACAGCCCTTACGAAGCTTGGAATTGAAATGTTTGATAAAGAAGTATTAACACTGTCAGGCGGTCAACAAAAGCGCGTTGCTTTAGCTAAAGTTTTAATTGAGCCGGCAGATCTTTATTTATTAGACGAGCCTACCAACCATTTAGATGTGCAGTCAACAGAGTGGCTGCAGGAAATGGTGTTACGATTAAAGGGAGCAGTGATATTTATTACCCATGATCGTTATTTTTTAGATGAGCTGTCTACTCATATTTACGAGCTAGCTGATCAAACACTATACCGACATACTGGGAATTATGGGGATTATTTAGAAGCACGTGCTATTCGTGAAGAAATGAAAGCAGCCTCCGCACAAAAAGACCGCAACCGCTATCGCTCAGAATTAAAATGGATTCGTCGTGGAGCGAAAGCGCGTTCTACGAAGCAAAAGGCACGTATCCAGCGCTTCGAGCAGTTAGAGGATAACTTGGAACGTAAATCTGAGGATAATTCTCTTGAAATTGGCCTAGCAACAACTCGTCTTGGTCGAAAGGTTTTAGAGGCTGAAAATATTTCAAAGGCTTTTGGTGATCAAAAAATCCTCGAAAACTTTTCATTTTTACTACAGCAGGGCGATCGTATTGGAATTATCGGAGCCAATGGTGTAGGAAAATCAACATTATTGAACATGTTATCAGGAGAGCTTACACCTGATGTTGGTGAAATTCTTGTTGGTTCGACAGTGAAGTTAGCGCATTTTAAACAAACTTTACCAAAAATGAATGAAAATGAGCGCATGATTGAATATATCCGCGAAGCTTCCAATGATATTACAGATGCAGAGGGTGTACGCTATTCGGCTGCTCAAATGTTGGAGCGTTTCTTATTCCCACTTCATGCACACGGTACACCTATCGGTAAATTATCGGGTGGCGAGCGTAAACGTCTGCATTTATTACGATTATTAATGGAGCAACCAAACGTACTGTTACTAGATGAGCCTACAAATGATTTGGATATTGAAACATTAGGTGTACTAGAGGATTTCATTGAGCATTTCCCTGGAGTCGTTATTACTATATCCCACGATCGCTTTTTCTTAGATCGAATTGCGAAAAAGCTGTGGATTTTAGATGGTCTTGGGCATGTTAATGAGACGCTTGATATTTACAGTGAATATTTACAAAAGCGTGAACAGGAAGCCGCTGTAAAGGTAGAGTCGCCAAAAGTCGAAAAACCTAAGACTGAAAAGCCTAAATCGGACAAGAAAAAATTATCCTTTAAAGAGCAAAAAGAATGGGAAACGATTGCTGAAGAAATTGAAAAGACGGAAACAGCGATTATGGTGACAGAAGAAGGTATCGCCAACGCTGGTGCTGATTTTACAAAGCTACAGGAATTAACGGCGAAGCTAGATGAGTTAAATGCACAATATGAGCACCTTATTGAAAGATGGTCATATTTAGATGAAATCGTAAATGGATAAGGAGCGATAGACATGAAGATTATTACAATTGAACCGACACCAAGTCCTAATTCTATGAAGATTGTCGTTGATACAGAGTTACCTTTTGGCAAGAGCTATAATTTTACAAAAGATAATAAAGACGAAGCAACTGGTGAAGCAGCAGCGATTTTAGCAATCGAAGGTGTTAAAGGTGTTTATCATGTAGCAGACTTCTTCGCTGTTGAGCGTAACGCAAAGTATGCATGGGAAGGTATTTTAGCAAGCATTCGCCAAGTGTTAGGTGAAGACGTACAGGAAGTAAACAAAGAACAAGTAGCCAATGAATTTTATGGTGAAGTGTACGTTCATGTGCAATTTTATAAGCAAGTACCTCTTCAAGTAAAGGTATTTGATAACCAACGTGAGCACCGTGTAAGCTGTGGTGATCGCTTTGTGAAAGCTTTCAATAAAATTATTGAGACAGCAGTTGATGAAAATTATATTTTCCAACGTAAATGGATCGACTATGGCGTACGTTATGGAGAGCTCGAGGAAATTGCGGAAGCAGTAAAACAAGAAATCGATGTGACATATTCTGAGGAACGTTTAACGGAGATTGTAGCAACGATTAATGATTCTGAGAAAACTATTGAGAAGCCAGCTAAACTAAAAATTACTGTTGAACAGTTTAAGCAACCAGAATGGGAAAAACGTTTCCAATTGCTTGACCAAATGGCAGATCCAGAGCTAGATGATTTACCGCTTTTAGATTTGGCGTTACAAGATGAGCAAATGTCTATCCGTCGATTAGCAACCGTTTATTTAGGAATGATTGAAGATGTAGCAGTCGTGCCATATTTGGAAAAGGCATTACAGGATAAAAGTGCAGCGGTCCGTCGAACTGCAGGAGATTGTATGAGTGACCTCGGCTTCGTAGAATTTGAAGACGCGATGCAACAAGCATTACAGGATAAAAACAAACTTGTTCGTTGGCGTGCAGCTATGTACTTATATGAGGTAGGCACTGAGAACTCATTAGCAGCATTAAAGGCTGCTGCAGAAGATAAAGAGTTTGAAGTAAAGCTACAAGTAAAAATGGCGATTGCCCGCATCGAACAGGGTGAGGAAGCAAAAGGTTCTGTTTGGAAACAAATGACAGAGTCTCGCCAGCAATAATGAGAAACTTTAATCAGTGACCCGATAATGTGGATAAAAGAAATAAACCAGCTCTCTGATATGAATGTAGTTCAACAGAGACGCTGGTTTTCTTTTATTGTTGCTTTTTCTGAAAAGTAAAATCCCCCCTAAAATTCACTTTTCCAGCCGGCAAAATGTCGATAAGTCGCTTGCAAGACTACATTTCTTTAGGAAGTTCTAATTTGTCCTAAATCTTCAAATGCCGTAGCACAATGTTTTTAAAACTAGGCGGTTTTCTCAAAGTTTGTTACATCTGGTTTGGCTATCTTCTTCCTCAACTATAGTACCTCGATAGTTAAAGAAGGAAGTATTTAAAAATCAAAGTTTCGAACCACACCAAGGACAAAAATCAATGCTAATAATCGACATCCCACCATCATGTATTATCAAACCGTAGTCATTATTTTGTTCATAAAAAATGATTATTTTATCAGGACATTCAAACGGATTCTCATGTATTTCACACTTGAAATTTGCATGAAAAGTCATATCCTCACAACAATGTTTTTTCATAATTTCATTTCCCCGTATTTAAGTAAAGCTACTCGTTAGTTGAAGCAGTTTATAATTTCTGTCTTATTTTTAAAAATGACTAACTTGTTATTATAAGGAGTTAACATTTCAAAAATTTCTGACTTACTTTTTCATTCAAAAATAGAATTATAGTTATATAAATCTTTTAAAATTTTTAATGTTGGTTTATAGTTTGCTTTTTCAATTCCGATTTTTTGCATAAAAAACCTCTTAATTATCCTAATTCTTCTTGTAGTTATATTGGTATCTAAAAAAAATACCTACTCCGTTAGTTCAAGAAGCCATTGCTCACTATCTTTGTTTAAAGGTAATCAAATATATTTATATCAACTGAATCAATATAACCTATTTCCTCATTTAAATCCCAAAGCTTTATTTCTGATGTTTCCTCATTCTCTATAAATGGTTGTAGTTTTTCCATTGTAGTAAAGTACACAGGATTATATTTTATGTTGCCATCTAATGAATTTTCGGCTTTGATTAATCCTTTAAATTCTAAGTTTGTAACTAATTGTCCAGTTTCCTCGTAAAGTTCTCTAATGGCACATTCCTTTGACGTTTCGTTATTCTCTCTACCTCCAGAAGGTAGTTCCCATTGTTTACGCCAAGTGTTATAGCAAAGGAGAAACTTTCCTTCGCACTTTACTACGGCAAAAGAACCCGATAGAGGCTGGTATTTTTTTATATCTGTTTCTGGTATATTAATGAAATTTAGAAATTTAAATCCATTATTTTTCAAATAAGTCATAAGGAAGCCTCCTTTGATAAGCTTAATATTACTTCAATAAGCAGCATACAAATACCTTTATCTTAGTTTTTCTTGTTAAACTAACCTGCATCGTTACTAGAATAAGAAAAAAGAGCTGCCTGAACAGCTCTGCAATCTTGTACTAAAGCACCGTTTATTTAATAAGGATTATTCTAATATCAATGTTACATTTTCGTGATCAAGGATTATTTCTTTTATTGAGTCAAATATAGTTGGACCCTTGTTCATTTTCGCATCCTTTATTTCTTGTAGTATATATTTTTTATTACTTGGATGGCATCTTTCCAAATTTTCATTGAGTTTAATTATTGTTTCTTCATATCCTAAATCACTTTTAGATTTATCGGAATTTGTCCAAATAATTGTATAATCTTCATTAAATTCAATTTCACCAAAGCCACCACGCAAAATATCATTAAATGCAGCGAGGGTTCCGTTCCACTCAAACTTTCCAGAAAGAACAACTCTCGAAAACTCCTTACAAAATTCCTCGAAGCTTGAAAAATTATTCCCATCTACGACAAAAACTTTATTCATTTCATTTTAACCACCTTAAATGCATAGTATGTTTGATTTTATCATACTTCCTCGCTGCACTAACCTGCTCCGTCAGTTGAATAGCAACAATCTTTTCGGAAACAGCTTAAAACTAAAAGCTATTTATATTTTTATCACCTAAAAATGAGATGACATTTTGATAAAACCTATGCCATGCGAATAAGTTGATTGTGGTGAAAATCGGACGCTCCAGAAAAGCGCCCAGCCGGAACGAAAATCAATCCCACATTATGGTAAATGTTCAATCTTTTTATATCGAAAAACAACATAAGGTAGATAATTTTGTTGTTTTTTAGCTTTTTACTACTAAACAAAACGTTAATAGCATTCTATGTATTATTAACAAAGTGTCTAATACTTGTCTAATAGGACAATGTTAAAATGATTTAACTTCTTTTAGCAGATGTCCAAACACCTGCTAAAATAGAGGAACTCAGTCTAAGAACGCCACGTCCTGTGGCAACGACTGAGTGACCAACATCATGTTGTTGCTGCGCTTCGTTTCACTACGCTTTCGCACAGAATGAAGCCCTTTTGCTGCCGCTGCGTTAGCACTACGCTTTCGCACAAAAAACATCTGTTGGCCCAAAGTCTCCGGCGGATGTCATGGAATCGGAAAAGAGTTCTTAGAGGATGTTAGCCTAAAACCATCGCATCCATGCGATAAAGGCTAACTGACCTGCATCGGTGCTGTGTTGCTGTCGCTTCGCTTTCACACAGACAAAGACACGTTGCTGTCGCTTCGCTTTCGCGCAAAAAACATCTGCAGGCCCAAGACAAAGCCGATTCCGGACGCAATTATGCGGAGGCATAAATGATCTCTAGAATATTCTATAAAACAAGGAGGCATTTGAATGACAGTAACAAGTTTAAAGACAACGGAATCTTATATGCGCGACCGAGAAGCAGTTATTGAGCTTACACAAAAGCTAGTACGAATAGATAGCGTTTATCGAGAAGGTGATCCAAATGGCAATGAACAAGAAGTCGCGAATTTTGTCGCTCAATATTTACGTGAGATCGGGATAGAAACACATGTAGAGGAGGTTGTGCCAGGAAGGCCGAATGTTATTGGTATTATTGATTCGGGTAAGCCAGGAAAAACACTACTCTTTGAAGGACACACAGATGTCGTTACCGAAGGAAATCGTGAAGCATGGACGTACGATCCATTCGGTGCAGAAATTATTGATGGTCGAATGTATGGCCGAGGTACAAATGATACAAAAGGAAATCTTGCGTGTATGATTACAGCTTGTCAGTCGTTGTTACTGGATCAGGAGGAATTTACAGGCAAGATTATTTTATGTATTCCGTGCGATGAAGAAGGATTGATGCTTGGGATTAAACATTTTATAAAAAATGGCTGGGCAGATAATGTGGATGGGGCGATTATCTGTGAGCCAGAGGAAAACAATATCTGTATTGCACAGCGCGGGGCAATACGTTTGAAAGTAGATATCTTCGGTAAAATGGCGCACGGTGCAATTTCTTGGAGTGGCATTAATCCGAACTGGCGCATGGCACGTTTTATTGTAGAGCTTGAAAAATTAGAAAAAGAAGAGCAAGCACGATTAGGACGTGATCCGATGCTTAATTGGCCATCTATTACACCAACGATTTTACGAGCGCCTGTAAAAGGAGATGCACAAATTAATGTCATTCCTGATCATTGTATGACAACGCTTGATATTCGTACAGTCCCTGCACAGGATCATGATGAGCTTCTAGGTAAAATTGATGCCATTATTAAACGTCTGCAAGCAGATGATCCAGATTTTAAAGTGGAGCTAACAGTGCTTGATAACCGTCCTGCAACAGCAACAGCGAAGGAGAATCCTGTTGTACAAGCCATTTATGAGGCAGTCGCTGAAGTAACGGAAAAAGAACCGAAATATAACGGTGTACCAGGGGCTACGGATGGAACGTTCCTTCATGTGCATGGAGTACCAATCGTTACCGTTGGAGCGGGTGATCGTGATATTCCCCATCAAATTGATGAATATGTCGATATCGAAGAATTAGCAGAAACAACAGCCATTTACCGTTTGGCGGCATTAAAGTTTTTAGTAGGTGATGCACAATGACTCACACAAAAGTCGCAGTAATTCCTGGTGATGGCATTGGAAAGGAAGTTATGGAAGAAGCACTAAAGGTACTTAGTTCTCTTCAGGAACACGATTCGTCTTTACAAATAGAAACAACAATTTTTCCTTGGAGTTCAGATTATTACCTCAAGCACGGTCAAATGATGCCAGACAATGCATTAGACATATTAAAAGAATACGGTGCAATTTTATTCGGGGCTATTGGAGATGCTCGTGTTCCGGATGACGTGACAGTATGGGAATTAATTATGCCGATACGAAAAAGCTTCCAGCAATATGTTAATTTCCGTCCGATTAAATCACTACCTGGCATAGCCTCACCGCTTGCCAACGGAAGGGATATTGATTTTGTGATCTTCCGGGAAAACGCAGAGGGGGAATATTCCGATAGTGGTGGGCGAATTTATCATAATCAACCGCAGGAAATGACGATTCAAAATACGATTATGACACGGATCGGTATTGAAAAAATTGTCCAAGCGGCCTGTGATTATGCCTATAAAAATGGCAAAACAAAAATTACGAGTGCGACAAAATCGAATGCCATTATCCATTCAATGAAGTTCTGGGATGAGCATGCTAAGAGAATTCTAGCACAAAGCTCACCAGTACTAGAGTTAGAATCTATCTATATCGATGCTTTAGTAGCTTATTTTGTAGAGAGACCGCAAGATTTTCAGGTTGTAGTTGCCTCCAATTTATTCGGAGATATTTTATCAGATTTAGGGTCAGCTATTGTTGGTGGTCTTGGGTTGTCTCCATCAGCAAATTTAAATCCGGAAAAAGAATTCCCATCAATGTTTGAGCCTGTGCATGGGTCAGCACCAAATATCGCAGGAAAGGGCATAGCAAACCCAATCGCACAAATTTGGTCACTTGCTTTGTTACTTGGACATATCGGAAGACGGGATATAGAACAGCTAATTGTTCATGCGATTGAGACGGTGCTTCGAGAAGGTGTTGTGAAAACTGCAGATATTGGTGGACAGGCGACAACAGCACAAATGGGTGATGCGATTTGTCAGGAGATTATAAAACTGAATTTAGCGACAAGGGGTGTATAGCATGGCAGTAGAGCAACAGGTCGTCATCGTCACAGGTGCAGGGGGCGGTATGGGGAAAGCCATTATTCAGGAACAGCTTGCGAAGGGCAATATAGCAGTTGGGCTCGATTTATCAGTAGCTTCTTTAAGTGATTTAGTGCAGGGTACCTTTCAATGCTTTGAAGTTAATGCCTTGCAAGAGGAGCGCGTGAACGAAGTGTTCAAGCAGGTTTTTGACAAGTATGGACGTATTGATGGCCTTGTCAATGCACTAGGTATAGCGCAGTCAGCAACACCGCTTGAGCAAGTAACGATGGACGAGTGGAATCGATTAATGGATGTCAATGTTAAAAGTTTATTTATTACAACAAAGGCAGTCGTTCCATACATGAAAGAGCGACGCACAGGTTCAATTGTCACAATCGCTTCCATTTCTGCTGTACGTCCACGCCCAGGGTTACAAGCTTATATTGCTTCTAAAGGGGCTGCGGAGAGTTTTACACGTGCTTTGGCTATTGAACTAGCACCGTTTCAAATACGTGTTAATACGATTCACCCAGGGCCTGCTGATACACAGATGCTTGGTCAATTTACGGCACAAGGAGCAGATATCGAGCAAACAAAGCAAAGTGTCTTTGTTCAATCGGTCCCGCTTGGACGTTTAGTGAATCCATCGGACATTGCAGGAGCAGTAAGTTATTTACTCTCTGAAGCAGCTAGCGTGGTTACAGGAACGACCTTACATGTAGACGGTGGTCGCGGACTATAGGAGGGATAAGGGTGAAAAAAATTCCGATGTTTATAAATGGTGAATGGGTTTACGGTGCTATGGAAGAGGCCTTATTAGATGTTATGGACCCCTCTACTGGTGAAGTCATTGCCCAAATTACGAATGCAAGTAAAACGCATGTCGACGAAGCTGTATGTGCTGCGCGTGTAGCGTTTGAAAGTGAAGAGTGGCGGAAAATAAAGGCCTATGAACGGGGACAGCTACTTGTGGAACTTGCGCACTATATACGCAAGCATGCAGAGGAATGGAGTTTATTAGAATGTCGTGATGTAGGTAAGCCGTTAACACAAGCAAGAGCCGATATTGAAGCAGCAGCACGCTATTTTGAGTTTTATGGAGGAGCTGCTGATAAAGTAATGGGTGACACGATTCCTGTTGAAGACGGCATTTTAAATGCGGTAGTGTTAGAGCCTGTTGGAATTACCGTACATATCGTGCCTTGGAATTATCCTATTCAAATCACAGCGAGAAGTGTAGCAGCTGCAATTGCTACTGGCAATGCAGTAATTGTCAAAAGTGCGGAAGATACGCCATTGACTACTCATGCTATAACGGAATGGTTTGCGGATAAATTGCCGAGGGGTATTTTTCAGCATATTACAGGCTTAGGTCGTGATGTAGGACCCTATTTAACATCTCATCCTGATATCAATCATATTACGTTTACAGGCTCTGTTCCAACAGGCATAGCAGTGATGAAATCAGCTGCTGAAAATGTTGTACCTGTAACGTTAGAGCTTGGTGGGAAATCACCAAATATTGTTTTTGCGGACGCCAACATGGAGCAAGCACTTGATGGTGTTGTACGTGCCATTATTCAGAATGCCGGGCAAACATGCTCTGCAGGGGCTAGATTACTAATTGAAGAAAGTGCAAAAGAAAAATTCATTGCTCAATTAGTACAGAAATTTCAAGCTTTAAGAGTTGGTCCGGGTGAAGCAGACGTTGATATGGGTCCACTTCTAAATGAACGGCAATATACGAAGATTTCAACACTGTTGCAAAAAGCGAGGGAAAATGGTTTTGTGATTACTGGTGGTGAGACACTGACGATTGCGGGCTATGAAAAAGGATATTATGTTGAACCAACAATACTTGCAGGGGTAGAAGCTAACGATACACTTGCACAGGAGGAAATTTTCGGACCGGTGTTGACGGTATTGACATTTAAGACCGTTGAGGAAGCAATTGCCTTGGCAAATAATACAGACTACGGTTTAGTTGCAGGGGTTTGGTCGAAGGATTTAGATACTGCACATTATGTCGCAAGCCGTGTAAAAGCTGGACAAGTGTTTGTTAATAACTATGGAGCAGCAGGCGGAATTCAAATGCCGTTTGGTGGCTATAAAAAGAGCGGCATTGGTCGAGAAAAAGGTTTTGTCGCGTTGAGAAATTATACGCAAATGAAAAATATCGCGATACGCTATGCACCACCAAATCAAATGTGATAAACGGAGGGATGCATATGGATCAGCCAAAAGAAAATCAAGTGCTACTAGAGGTAAATCATTTAAAAATAAAATTCCATTTAAAAAATGGTAAAGAGGCAAAAGTTGTTGATGATGTGAGCTTTACGATCCGTAAGGGAGAAACGGTTGCGCTTGTAGGTGAATCTGGAAGTGGTAAAAGTATTACATCGCTATCCATTATACGGTTACTGCCCGTACCACCAGGAGAAATTTCAGCTGGTACGATTAAATTAAATGGTAAAAATCTCTTAGACTATAAAAATAAAGAGATGAGCAACATAAGAGGCAATGAAATTAGTATGATTTTTCAAGAGCCGATGACGTCATTAGATCCAGTTTTCACAATCGGTAATCAAATGATGGAAGGAATATGTAGACACCAAAAGATTTCAAAAAAAGAGGCATGGGAGAAATCTCTACAGCTGTTAAAAGAAGTTGGTATTGCCAATGCGGAAAAGGTTATTGCTGAATATCCGCACCAATTATCAGGTGGTATGCGCCAGCGTGTCATGATTGCAATAGCCATGTCTAATAACCCTCAGCTGCTGATTGCGGATGAGCCAACAACGGCACTTGATGTAACCGTACAAGCACAAATTTTAAAGCTTATGATGAAGATGAAGGAAGAACATCATTCGGCTATATTATTTATTACGCATGATATGAGCGTTGTAGCAGAAACGGCAGATCGCGTTATGGTCATGTATGCGGGACAAATCGTAGAAGAAGCACCAGTGCGAGAGCTTTTTATGAATCCAAAGCATCCATATACAACTGCTCTTTTAAAAACAATGCCTAATCTAGACACAGATGTTAAAAGGTTGCCGTCAATCCCAGGCACTGTTCCACCAGCTTATGCGTTACCAGAGGGCTGTCGCTTTGCACCGCGCTGTCCATTTGCGATGGAACAATGCCATGAGGTGCTACCAGAGGTAATCCATATTCAAGATGAACATAAAGTGCGCTGTCATTTATTTACGGAGAAGGGAGCGCTTGATCATGACGAAGAAAGAAGTTTTGCTTGAAATTAATCATTTAAAAGCCTACTTTCCTGTGAAACGTAAGTCGATGAAGGAAGAGAAAAAAGTCATTAAAGCAGTTGATGATATTTCACTTGAAATTTTCCGTGGCGAGACGCTTGGCATTGTAGGAGAATCCGGCTCCGGAAAATCGACGTTTGGCCGAACTATTTTAAAACTCGTCGAACCGACCGAGGGAGAAATTTTCTATAAAGGACAGCCCATTCAGCAGTTAAAGGGCAATAAGTTGCAAACTTTTCGCAATCAAATGCAAATGATTTTTCAGGATCCTTTTGCATCACTCAATCCTCGTATGCGCATAGGTACCATTATTGAAGAACCGATGAAGCTGCAATTAACATTAACGAAAGAGCAACGCAAAGAACGTGTGAAGGAGCTTTTAAAAAAGGTAGGTCTCCCAGAAGATGCTATGCAAAAGTTCCCTCATGAATTTTCCGGCGGTCAAAGACAACGAATCGGGATTGCGCGGGCGCTTGCTATTCATCCAGAGTTCATTATTGCGGATGAGCCTGTATCTGCACTAGATGTTTCGGTGCAGTCACAGGTCTTAAACTTAATGATGGATTTACAGGATGAATTTCATTTGACCTATTTATTTATTTCACATGATTTAAGTGTTGTGAAACATATTAGTGATCGGGTGGCTGTGTTGTATTTAGGGAGGGTAGTGGAAATTGGCACAAAGAAAGAATTATATGCGAATCCTCTGCATCCATATACGCAGGCGTTGCTATCAGCGATCCCAGTTATCAATTTTGATCAACCGAAACAAGAAATATCGTTACAGGTTGAATTGCCAAGCCCTATGAATCCTCCAGTAGGCTGTGTGTTTCATACACGTTGTCCCTATGTCATGGACAGATGTCATCAGGAACGGCCTGTGCTTCAGGAAGAAAATAACCATCAACGGGTAGCATGCTTTTTATATGATAATTAAACTGAAAATTAAGTCTTTTTTGTGGAGTGAGGTGTGTTTGATGTTTGGAAATATTACAGATGTGCCAGGAGTTAAAGTTGGGCATGCAGAAAATAGTGAAGGCATAACAGGCTGTACAGCGATTTTAGTGGAAAATGGTGCAGTTTGCGGTGTCGATGTAAGAGGCTCAGCACCAGGCACTCGAGAGACGGATGCACTTGATCCTATTAACGAAATTGATCATGTACATGGGATTTGCTTGTCCGGAGGAAGTGCTTTCGGATTGGATGCTGCGACCGGAGTCATGCAATTTTTAGAGGAACAGGGTATTGGTGTGGATGCAGGTATTGCTACCATTCCAATTGTTCCTAGTGCTGTGCTATTCGATTTATTTATCGGTGATCCAAAGACAAGACCTACTGCTCCAATGGGCTATGAAGCGGCTAAGAGTGCGGTTGTTGGTCCATTTGCAAATGGTAATACTGGAGCCGGTTATGGTGCGACTGTAGGGAAATTGGCAGGCCCTCAATTTTGTATGAAAGGGGGGCTAGGTAGTACCTCTATAGCTGGTAAAGAGGGTGTTGTAGTTGGGGCAATCGTTGCTGTCAACGCTGTTGGGGATGTAAAAGATCCAAATACGAGAGAAACGCTAGCAGGTGCAAGGAATCCGAAAACAGGGGAATGGATTGATTGCTGTACTTATTTAGAGGAGTATGTGCAATCGGAAGGGTTATCTGGTACGAATACGACAATCGGTGTCATTGCAGTGAATGCCAGGCTGACAAAAGCAGAGGCGAAAAAAATAGCCCAGCTTACACAAAATGCCCTCGCACGGACGATTTATCCTGTTCACACAATGCTGGATGGAGATACGATTTTCGTGCTAGGTACAGGAGATAAAACATATCCAGTTGACTATTTGGGCCATTTGGCTACAAGAGCTATGGAGGAAGCGATCATTGCTGGCATTAAAGCTGCTGATAAATTAGTTGAAGTAGAAAGCTATAAAAGCATTCAAATAATGAGCACATAGTGAATAGGGGGAAACGACATGAGACTGAAGAACAAGTGGTTGATGCTGTTGTTGACATTGATAGTAGTTTTACTAGTAAGTGCCTGTTCAAATGATGACAAAAAAGATGAAAGTTCTAAAGAGAAATCCGAAGCAGATTTACCTCAAGACATCGTGGTA
This sequence comes from Lysinibacillus sp. NPDC056185, assembly GCF_047737915.1. Lineage (NCBI taxonomy): Bacteria > Bacillati > Bacillota > Bacilli > Caryophanales > Bacillaceae > Lysinibacillus > Lysinibacillus sp. NPDC056185. The sequence continues at coordinate 169,691 of NZ_JBLLLQ010000001.1, read as the reverse complement.
CGTATAAATGATGACCCAGATTTTTTAGATCCACATAAAGCAACAGCATCTATTTCGTACCAAATGATACTCAATATTTTTGAAGGACTAATGGCACCTGAAACAGATGGTACTTTAAAAGAAGGGCTAGCCGAAAGCTATCAAATATCTGACGATGGTTTAATCTATACATTTAAAATTCGTCCGGGTGTGAAATTTCATAATGGTGAGGATTTAACTATTGAGGATATTCAGTATTCATTTGATCGTTTAATGGGGAAAAACGGTGGCGAAAAGATGTCAAACAGTTTTGATAATGTTGCGTCAACGGAAGCACCAGATGCCAATACATTTGTGATTAAGCTAAAGGAGCCAAACTCTAACTTCTTATATTCATTAACTGCTCGACAATCAGCCATCTTACCAAAAAGCAATGATGGAAAACATAATGAAAACCCAATAGGTACTGGCCCATTTGCTTATGTAAAATACTCTCCAGGCTCTAATTTAGAATTGAAGAAAAATGAACACTACTGGAAGGAAGGGTTACCATACTTGAATAAAGTGACGTTTACCTTCCAATCGGATGATCAAGCTGCGATTATGAGTTTAATGGCCAATGAAGTCGATTTAACGAGTGTACCTTGGCAGCGCGTAAGTGAAGTAGAAAATAACTATAACTTATCTCATCAAAATAATAACTCATCATTAATCGTTACATTTAATGAAACGAAAGCTCCTTTTGATAATGTAAAGGTCCGTCAAGCAATTAACTACGCTATTAATAAGTCCGATATTATCGATTCAGTATTTGCAGGCTATGCTGTACCACTTGGTTCAAATATGAGTCCGGCGATGGGGGACTATCAAAAGAAAGGCTTAGAAAATATGTATAAGCGTGATGTGGAAAAAGCCAAAGCATTATTAGCAGAAGCGGGATATCCTAATGGCTTTAAAACGAAAATTACAGTGTCTTCGCATAATGATATGTATTCAAATATCGCGCAAATCGTAGCGGCTAATTTAAAGGAAATCGGTATTGATGTGGAAATTGAAGTAGTAGAGTGGGGCATTTGGCTAGACCGAGTTTACTTTGGTCGCGACTATCAAATGACAACGATCGATTTAACAGGTCGTGCCTCTGCCTATGATATTTTAAATGATTACATTTCATCAAATGATAGTGAAAACTTCTTCAAATTTAGAAATAATGAATACGACAAAATTATGGCAAATGTTTTAAAAGAAAGAGATCAGGCAAAACAAATTGACTATTACCATCGTGCACAGGAAATTTTAGCTGAGCAGGCAGCAGCGGTTTACATCGCAGATTATCAAATTGTTTGGGGTTCTAATAAAAAAGTTACTGGGTTAAAGAACTATCCATTCTGGTTCCATGATATGTCTGAGGTTAAATTTTCTAACTAGAAAGGGATGAGAGCTAGATGATGTATATATTACGTCGATTCATCCTGTTAATAACAACCATCCTTCTAGTGTCGATCATTACATTCGGTGTTTTTCAAATTTTACCTGGTGATCCGGTTCGGACAATGTTAGGCACTGAAGCGGATCCCACACAAATTGAAAATTTGCGATCAGAGCTTGGCTTGAATCGCCCCCTTTACGTGCAATATACAGATTGGATGAAGGGATTATTGACAGGGGAATTAGGAAATTCCATTCGTTTTTCAATGCCAGTAAAAGAATTACTGTTTGATAGACTACCTGTAACGATGTCATTGGCTGGGCTCACTCTCTTAATTGTGCTACTCATTTCCTTACCATTGGGTATGTTTGCAGCGAGAAGACAAAATAAGTTTAGTGATGTGTCGTTGTCGACAGTGACGCAAGTTGGCATGGCCATTCCTTCTTTCTGGCTTGGGATGATACTCATTTTGTATATTGGCATGCAGTTCAGCTTCTTTAAAATAAGTGGGTATATTCCGTGGACGCAAAGTGTAACAGGAGCGTTAAGTACACTCGTTCTGCCAGCGTTAACAATTGCGATTCCACAAATTGCGGTCAATTTCCGCTATGTGCGTACGGCTATTTTAGAGCAAGTTCAGCTCGATTATGTGCGTACCGTTCGTAGTAAAGGGATGTCTGAGCAAAATGTTATGTATAAGCATGTCTTAAAAAATTCGATGATTCCAATATTAACGGTATTTGGATTGATCATGGCTGAAGTTGTTGCAGGGACAATTATTGTGGAGCAAGTATTTGCACTACCGGGTGTCGGTCAACTCCTCATCACGGCAATTAGTAATCGTGACTTTCCATTAGTACAGGGAATCGTTATGTATATTACGGTAGCGGTGGTCATGATCAATTTTATGGTCGATATTTTATATTCTGTGTTAGATCCTAGAATCCGATTACGATGAGAGGTGGATACGATGAAGAATATACAAAGGTACATGAAAAATATCAATTTAATCATTGGTCTACTAGTCATTGTCGGTTTTCTAATCATAATGATTATCAGCTTTTTTTATACACCACATGATGTAAACTCGATGAATATACCTCAAAAATTACAAAGCCCAAGTAGTGATTATCTTTTTGGTACGGATGAATTTGGTCGTGATATTTTTAGCCGTATGATGAAAGGAACACAAACGGCCTTTGCAGTCGGTCTACTAACGGTATCTATCGGAACAATTTTTGGTATTTTAATTGGTGGTATAGCGGGGTATGTAGGTGGCTGGATCGATGAAATCTTTATGCGCATGATGGATGCACTAATGGCTTTTCCAGGAATAATATTAGCTTTAATGCTCGTAGCGGTATTTGGACCAGGGATTGTTAATACAGCTATTGCATTAGGCATTATAGCCATACCGGCCATTGCCAGGATTACACGTAGTGGTTTCGTCCAACATCGTGACAATGAATATGTCTTAGCTGCAAAGTTAATCGGCGTAAAACCTTATAGCATTATGTTTCGCCATATATTACCCAATATTTCATCGCAGATTATCGTCGCCGCAACTGTAACTTTTGCGACTGCGATGCTTGCTGAAGCGGCACTGAGTTATTTAGGGCTTGGCGTGCAGCCACCAAACCCTAGCTGGGGACGAATGTTAAAAGATTCACAAGCTTATTTAGTTGGAGCTCCTTGGTACACTTATGCGCCAGGGGGAGCCATTACAGTACTTGTATTAGGTTTGTATATGCTTAGCAATGCATTACGCGATTTTATGGATCCGCGTTCAAAAGCGTAAAATATCAGGTGCTGTTTTTTTCAATAATTCAAAGGTCTTCACCGCTATTTCTATATTGAGACGATGTGGGGCCTGTAAAAAATCAGCACCTAAAATATTTTCTAGTCGTTCAATTCGTTTATAGAGTGTTTGGCGGACAATGAATAATTGTTCAGCAGTATCATTTTTGGCACCATTGCATGCTAAATAAACACAGAGCGTTTGATAAAGGTCGTTACCATTCTTTTGATCAATCAATAGTATTTCTTGTAAATAATCTTTTACGTATTGCAAAAGGACAGCATGATCCTGATGTAATAACAATCTGTAAACACCTAAATCCTTGTAGTAAATAGAAGAAGTAAGTTCATTGTGTTGCATTTGAATGGTTGTTTTTGCCTCTTTATAGCCTTGTTGTACGCTATTTATGGGTTGATAAACATTGCTTATGCCAAAGGTAAGGGTTATTTGCTCGAAAAGCTGTGGTGTTTTTCGAACAATAATCTGCTGTATAGCTTGGTTGAAAGAGTCACGATTTTCCTCCATATTATCTGCTGCAATGTAAAATGCAAGGATAATAATTTCATGCTGTCGTACAGAAACGGTAGGGAAAAAGCCAAGTTTTTTTAGGATGGAACGAACAAACATAACATTTTGTAGCTGTATTTCTTGCCAATCTTCCTCTGAAAAGGTATTGGCATAATCAAGCATATTAAACACGACTACGCGATAAAATAGGTTGCGACTTTCCAGTGGCAAATAACTTTGATAATACTGAAGATCAATAGGTTCTCCTTGTATTAAGGCGAGGATAAATTCATCCTCACGACTTTGCTGCCGCTCCTGTAGCATTCGATTACGCATCAAAATTTGGGCAATCGACATCGTTGCACGTTCAAGATTTAACAATGTATAATCACTTGGCTTCGGCAGTGCAGAATGCATACATAAATAGCCCCATACTTGTCCTAGTCCATTGACTGGAATGATAACGAAATGATCTTTGTCAATGGATAGTCGTTGGATGGGTTCTTGTAATTCTAGTTGCTGACAATGCTCCTCCATAACTTGTAAATACTTTTTGGCTTCTATTGGATAATAGAAGCTTTTTGTATCTTCGGAGACAAATAAAAATAATGCATCGGTATCTTGATGAAGCACCTGTAAAATTTTTAATATACCATTTGGCATTAACGACAATTCCATAAAAGTCTTTGATATTGCATCTAGCTGTGTTAATGCTTGTTGGTGATGATTAATAATGTACGTATGTAGATCCTGCGTAATATCGATAAATCTTACAACCTCTTCAAAAATGATGATAGGAAAATCATGAGTATTAGCCATTGTAACCAGTTCTACAGGGACATAGTCAAAATAATCACCAATTTCAATACAAAGACCTGCAGCACCGTTACGGATAAGATTTTGTAAATAAGCAATTTGTGTTTCACGCTCTAACTGTAAACCTACACCAGTTGTTAAAATGAGCTCACCACCATTTATTAAAGTATCAAAATCTTTTATTTCTAAAATATGTGTCCATAGTACTTGTCGATTTAGGCCTTGTTGTCCTGCGATTAGCTTGGCAGATTCAAAATGCTTTCGCTTTAATACATCACGTACAAGTAGAGGATGTTTCGACATAATAAGCACCTACCCTTCGAATGTATAATAATTATGTTTGATTAATCAGAAAATTTCAACATTAATAGAATAAAAGAGTTAAGTCGGTGAATAAGGGATCTCGGGGATAGGGGGCGGACGGATGTATGGCGTGAAGCGATCATACTACACTTAAAGGCACTGAACGTAGGGGGAGGGAGCTCACTTCGACATTATTTATGATCGCTGTATATAAAAAGGGATTCTGATGCAAAGAAAGGCGTTTCCAAATGCTCAGAAGCGTATGGAATCACCTTTAATAATTTCGTGTATGACCTTTCTTTACATACTCCCAATCAGTTTCAATATTTTGACGAATACGAATTAATAAGTCGTGAATACTGTCAATTTCATTAGAAGAAAAACCATCTAATGCTCTAGCATTCGAATAGTCACCTTCTCGCTTTAACAATGGATAAATCTTGAGACTTTTCTCTGTCGGGAAAAGCTGTTTGTTTTTCTTATTGCCAATTTCATTACGCTTTTCTATAAAACCTTTTGTCTCCAACTTTTGAATCGCTCGGGAGGCGGTTGTGCGATCTACCTTCAATAGTTCAGCTACCTTTTCCTGAATAATACCAGGGTTTTCACAGATGCGGGTGACATACAAATATTGTCCCTTTGTTAAATCAAGTTCTTTAAACTCAATATTACTAATGGAATCAAGTGCCCTTGCAATCGCACCAATATCTCGCAAAATTTCCTTCATTGATTGCCTCCGAAAAAATTATTGTATTTGCAATAAAAAATGCTCTATACTATATATTATCATCCATGCAAGGAAATTTCACTTCTTATCTACAGGTGGAGGTTCTGCAAAGAGGTTCTAGTTGCGGAGTGGACGGCTTTAGCGGCGCAATAGACGGATTTACCGGCGGAAAAAGCGGCTTTAGCGGCGAAACAAGCAGATTTAGCGGCGAAGTAGACGGTTCTATCGCCGGAAAACAAAGTCTACCAACGGAGAGCACGCTCCGAAAAACAAGGAGGAATATTAAAATGAACACGAAAAAAATTACAGATGAACAAGATTTACAAACAGCATTTGCTATTCGCCAAAAAGTTTTTATAGAGGAACAAGAGGTTCCAGAGGAAGAAGAATTTGATGAATTCGATACACTAGATGCAGCATGTGATCATACTCTTGTGTACTATAACGAACAACCTGTTGGCACAGGCAGACTGCGAGTTGTTGATGGCTATGGCAAACTAGAGCGTATATGTATATTAATAGAATTCCGCAAATTTGGTTTAGGAAAAGTGATTATCCAAAGTTTAGAGGACATAGCACTTGAAAAAGGTTTAACAAAATATAAATTAAACGCACAATCCTATGCAGAAGGCTTTTATGAAAAATTAGGCTATAAGCGTGAAGGTGAAGAATTTATGGATTGTGGCATCCCACATATTTTAATGAAAAAACAATTTAATAGGGTGTAGTGGTATTTATTTTTCATTTTAAAAAATAGCAAACTAGGTTTAATGTTAGTTTGCTATTTTATTTTAATGCAATAGCGCTTTTATTTTTCCCCATAATGGCTTAATTTTTTCTTTATTCGGCACATTTTCAAAAATCCAATCTGATTCATTGTTGAAGGCGTTCACTAATTTCTTTACTGCCATCTCATGAGTTACAAGGCTCATACAATTCATGATATCTACTATTTCATGTAATGGGTCAGTGGGTAATGAATTAGACAACGTTTTAAGTCCAAGTAAAGCCCGCTCAGGACAATACTTATGCAGTAGTACTTTTGCGAAGTGTTCTAAACTATTCCGCAGTAAATGAACACTCCAAATCTCATTTCCACGTTGAGCACTCCAATAATATTGATACAAATACCAGACAGTATCATCTACAGCATCTTGAAATTCGAGTGGAGTTAATGACAAAGTAGTATTCTTTTGTTTTGCTGTAAGGATCCCATTTGGATCAAATAAAATTTTAATCGCATCGTTTTCACTTATTTCAGAGGAAGTTACTGTAAATAAATCGATATGAATCATATCTTCATATATGACTAATAGCTGAGGAGCAATAATATAGATATCATCTACAAAAATTGTTTTCTTATAAGCTTCAATATGTTGATTGCGGTTGGGCAAAAAAGCTTCGACGTTTTCTTCATTCACAACGCAATAAATATCGATATCTGAAAATTCATCATGCTCTTCTCTAGCCATCGATCCTCTTAAAAATACAGCTTCAATATATTGATCATCCTTTAGACTTTCAAGTAAAACCTCAACAACATGATCTAATTTCAAGTGTATCCTCTCCTTTTAATAAAACAGGCTACCCAAGTTATTTTTGAGTAGCCTTATTTTGCTAGATTTCCTTAACAATAGTGCCTGAGAAGCTATCGTGGGGAAGAAGTTGTCCATTTTGTTGTTCGAATGCTTTTGGATTTTTCAAGTAATCGAATGTGCTAATTGAGTCACGGTAAGCCATTCGTTTTATAATTTGGGAGGAAGTCACCCTAGTCCCATTTTTATTTTCGAGAACTAGTCCCATTTTTTTGTAGCCAACTGTTTGCCCTTTTTTACGTAATTGTGCTAATTCAAGTGACCACATAACGACTGTCGGTGTAACGATGGCATGAATCGCCTCGTTTTTCACCTTTTTTCGGAGGATATACTCCACGCCAGCTGTGACAGCCGACGAAATAGCAATATCGATTAGAAATGCTTTTGTTCGTTTTTTTGAAATAGAGTTCACCAGATCTCCTCCTCGTAATAAGTTGCGAAATATTTAAAAAAGCATATTATCTTTAAATGGCAATTCACGCTTAGCAAGGTAAGATGCAATGGCACCATGTTTTTCGGTCGAAGCTCCTGCATATCGATTTGCGAAAGTAAGAAGGGGAATAGCCTGCTCCTTACAAAATTCGACTAGATTGATCACTGTAATCTGTTTGCTCAGGAGAATAGCTAACAATGCACCAATAAAGGCATCGCCCGCTCCAGTGGTATCAATCGCATGAACTTTGTCAGCTGGCACCTTTACATGAAGCTTTTTAGTATAAAGACTTGCACCTTCTGCGCCACGAGTAATTATGATTACTTGTACTTTCCCTTGAAATAATGAATGGACTGCTGTTTCCTCATCCTCAATCGCTGTTAAAAATAAAAGCTCCTCCTCGGACAATTTAACGATATGGGCCTTTGGTAAAAAATCCAAAATGGTTTGACGACATGCCTTCTCATCATTCCACAGTGGCAAGCGAACATTGGGATCAAAAGATACAAGACTACCTGCCTGATGAGCCTGTTCAATCAATGACACATGTGCATGTTTCATAGGGCTTTCCACTAAATTAACTGAACAAAAATGAATAATATCTTTATCTGTTAATAGATTAGGTGGGAGTTGCTCTTTGTTGTAAAGTAAATCTGCTGCGTGTCGACGATAAAATAAGAAATCTCGGCCTCCATCACTTGTCAGGGAAACAAAAGCTAGACTCGTTTCACCCTTATCTGTTTGAACAATATAGTTCGTATCGACATCGGCTTTTTTTAACGTTTCTACGAGAAAATCTCCAAAAGCATCCTGACCTACCTGTGTAATGAGGGCAGCTTGTTGCCCGAGTTTTGCACAAACAGCTGCAACATTGGCAGGAGCCCCACCAGCATTTTTAGTAAATTGCTCAACTGTAGCAAGGGAAGCATTTTGTTCAGTAGGTGTAAAATCAATTAATAATTCACCAATTGCATAAAGTTTACTCACGGAATAATCTCCTTTAAATAAAATGTTGCTGTCGCTTTTCTTTCGCACAGAAAAATTGCCACATGACGTGGGCTTTCCATCACTAAGCGCTTTGCATCCGTCGCTCTGTTGGATCTTTCCGTCACAAAGCGCTTTACATCCGTCGCTCTGCCAGTCCGTTCCGTCACCTTCATTTCAATCCGTCGCTCTGCTGGATCTTTCCGTCACAAAGCGCTTTGTATCTGTCGTTCTGCCAGTCCGTTCCGTCGCCTTCATTTCAATCCGTCGCTTTTCTCGACCTTTCCGTCACCTTGCCCTTGGCGTTCTTAGACTGAGTTCCTCTATTCCAGTCTGTGTGAGAATATATACACTGAAAAGGGTGCACACCCACATTCATCTCTTCACCTTTAAAGGTGGGAGTCTTCTGTAGCTGACGCGTCGCTTTTGCCACAAAAAACATCCGCTGAATGAAGATAAATAAGGATTAAGTCTGAGGCACACGCTTTTTCTTCGGTACGTAAATTGTGTAAAAAATGCCACCAAAAATTAATACAATACCAACTGTTTGCATGAAGCTTGGCATAAAATCAAGCAACAGCATATCAAGCAATATAGCAACTACTGGGTCAACAAATACTAATACTGAAACTAGAATAGTAGAGAGGCTACGAATACTATCAAAAAATAAATAATAAACAAATCCTGTATGAATAAAGCCTGTTCCTAAAATATATAGCCAGTTTGATGTCGTTAAGCCATCAAATAACGAAAAATTAACAAATGGCAATAGTATGATAATTCCGACTGCAGTTTGGATATATGTTAAGGCATAAGAACTAAGCTTTGTGATTGTTTTACTTGTGAGCATCGTAAACGCGTAAAACAATGCAGACAGTAATGCCCAAATAAAACCTGATTTCATAAATTCAGAGAGTGTCATAAAATTATTTAAACCAATAATGAGCATACTGCCGATAAAGCAAGTAACTGTTGCTAGCAATGCTTGAATAGTCATCTTTTCTTTTAAAAACAATGCGCCAAATATTAATACGAATATTGGTGCTAAATTATAGATAGAAATGGCAATGGAAATGGACATTTCTTCAAAGGCTTTAAATAAAAATACCCAGTTTAAGACAATAAAGACACCGCATAGAAGCGTGCGTAATATTTCCTTTTTATCCCATATTTCCGTTTTGTGACCACCTGTGATCAGCCACATTCCTCCTAGAAAGAGGGTAGCACAAATACATCTAACAAATACTAGCTCGGTAGCAGGTACGCCAGTATGAACGGTAAAAAATCCAATAGAGCCAAAAAGGGCCATTGAAACAGTTAGTTTGATAATCGCTGAAATGTTCATCCAAAACCTTCTTTCTATAAAATTATTATAATTTTTGTCGCTTGTGAAAATAGGGGAAACTTAACGTTATTTCGCCCCGTTCTCAAAGTTATTCGCTCAGATAGAGTAAGGAACTGCTCGGCTAAGAGAAGAAATCGTTCAGGTAAAGGCTGGAACTGCTCGGCTAAGAAAAGAATCCGCTCAGGTAGAGTAAGGAACTGCTCGGCAAAGAGAAGAAATCGCTCAGGTAAAGGCATGAACCGCTCGACTAAGGGAAGAATTCGCACAGGTATAGTCTCGAACTACTCAGCTTGGAGAAGAATCCACCTAAGCATAGTCTAGAACCGTTCGGCTGATGAGAAGAATTCGTTCAGGTATAGTCTGAACCCGCTGAGTTAACAGTAGAATCTACTCAGATAGAAGACGCCCCAGCACCTTTACAAATCTATCAATCCTTAAGGTTCAAAATAAGGAAAGAAAGCCGACAGTTGACATACGCTGTCGGCTCTTCATTAATAGTTCTACAATTATTCTCGGATTTGTCCGTTACCGTGAATGTAATACTTTGTTGATGTTAATGCTGGTAAGCCCATTGGTCCCCGAGCGTGTAATTTTTGCGTACTAATGCCGATTTCTGCACCGTAGCCAAATTCAAAGCCGTCTGTGAAGCGAGTGGAGGCATTGTGATAAACAGCTGCAGCATCCACGCTATTTAAGAACGTATCTGCTACTAACTGATCCTCAGTCATGATGGCTTCAGAGTGGTTCGTGCCATATTTATTAATGTGTTCGATTGCTTCATAAACGTTTTCCACAATTTTAACGCTGATCTTTAAATCTAAATATTCAGTTGCATAGTCTTCAGCTGTTGCTAGTTGAGCGAATTCAAGAGCTTGACAAACGGTTTCATCACCAATAATTGTCACACCGGCTTGATGCATAGCACCTAGTAGCTGTTTGCCGTGCTCCTTAAACCAATCAGGATGAATAAGTAAGCTTTCGGCTGCATTACAAACCGATGGGCGTTGCGTTTTCGCATTGATACAAATTTTTTCTGTTTTTATGTAATCGGCCGTATGGTCCACATAAATATGACAGTTGCCAGCACCTGTCTCTAGTACTGGTACAGTGGCTTCATTTACTACTAAATCAATAAGTGCTTTTCCGCCACGAGGAATTAATACATCTAAGTATTCTTTTAAATGGAATAATTCTTTGACAGTTTCACGATTCGTATCTTCGATTAATTGTACAGCGTCTACAGGGATAGACGTTTTGCTAAGTGCACGATGAATACTTGCCACAAGTGCTACATTAGAAAATTTGGCAGAAGAGCTACCACGTAAAATGACTGCATTACCTGTTTTCAATGATAATGTTGCCGCATCCACTGTAACATTAGGTCGCGCCTCGTAAATCATCCCGATAACGCCAATTGGCACTAGACGCTTTTCAATCAATAGTCCATTATCTTTTTCTATTCGCTCTAAAAGACTACCTACTGGATCATTTAATTCAACAAGTAACTGAATAGCACTAGACATAGCTTCCACTCGTTCTTTGTTTAGCATGATGCGATCAAGTGTAGAAGCGGACATTCCTTGTTTTTCGCCATGAGCTAAATCCTTTGCATTTTCAGCAATAATAGTATCTTGGTCGATGATTAATTGCTCAGCAATTTTTGTGAGAGCCTCATTTTTTTCACAAGTTGTTTTAATATTTAAAATATAGCTGGCGGCTTTTGCTAGCTTTCCTTTTTGTTGAACTTCACTTGTCATTTGAATTCCTCCTTAATTTGTTTGAATTTTTAGCCATTTATCTCGGTGAATGGCCTCAATAGGATAGTTCGCTAACTCATCTGTACGTTTTCCCATCGCATGTGCTAACTCTAGGGAAGAATATAAGACCTCACCACGACCAAGCAGTCCATTGTCACTGTAGACCTCGACAACGTCTCCATTTGCGAAGTCACCTTCGACACGGTATACACCAGCGGGTAACAAGCTTTTCCCATTTGCCAATAGTGCATGCTCAGCACCGCTATCTATAAAAATTTTACCAGATACTTCCGTGAGTGCAATCCACTGTTTATTATTTGTTAAAACAGCAAGCGCATCATGCTCAACATACGTACCATCACCACGGCCTTCTAGTATGTCTACAAGCTTTTTAGCACCGTGGCCAGTTCCGATAAAAACTTTGACGCCTGCATTTAAAGCTGCTCGAGCTGCAAGTAATTTAGATTCCATACCACCTGTACCGACCTTCGAGCCTGCACCATCTGCAAAACCTAGCATTTCATCAGATACCTCTGTTAATCGATCAATGCGTTTGGCCTCTGGGTTTTTATTTGGATTGGCGTTATACAAGCCATTGATATCTGTTAAGATAATGAGCTGATCGGCATGAACGAGACCACTTACAAGAGCCGATAACATGTCGTTATCTCCAAAGGTTAATTCGCTAACAGATACCGTATCGTTTTCGTTAACGATTGGCAGTATAGAGCGCTCTATTAATTCTTCAAAAGTGGCATAGGCATTTTTATAGCGCTCCTTTTTTGAAAAATCAGTACGTGTTAATAAAATTTGAGCAGGTACAATATCATAAATACTAAATAAAGCATTGTAGGTTTGAATAAGTAAACTTTGCCCAACTGCCGCTGCAGCTTGCTTACCTTTTACTGTAACGGGTCGGGAAGGGTACCCTAGCTGTTTAAAGCCTGCTGCAACTGCACCTGATGAAACAAGCAATACTTCATGACCGTCTTTTTTTAATTCAGCTATCGCTTGAACATGGTCCATTAACCGTATTTTATCAATTTCACCTTTTGCATTTGTTAAGGAGCTACTCCCAATTTTGACGACGATTCTTTTTCTTTCCATTGCAATACCTCCAATTCGCCATTACATTTGCATTATGATTTAAACTTTAGCAGCTGCTATGATTCGCTAAAAATTAAAAATAAAAAGCCTTTTCATCCTAATAAATTAGGACGAAAAGGCCTGCTTTCCGTGGTACCACCTACATTGAACGTCATTGACATTCCACTTTACCTCATAACGCTTGAGACTGCGCCTAGTTTAGCTAGGACGTTTTACGAAGTAGGTTCTTTAGTCTTTCTTGTACAATGCCTTACAGCCAATGGGCATCGCTCTCTGATCAAGCAGTTTCTAGGTACTAGTCTTCGCCGCTGTTATTTTAATAATTGAATATCTTTTTGAATGATGTCTCATTCCTCAAAAAGTAATTGAATAAAGAATGCACTACTTTAGCAAGTCTGTCAAGCTGATTAGGAATGTTAATAAAAAGTTTCGAATAAATTAGTAGGTATACTGAACAATCGAGGGTACGTTGAGAGGGAAACACAACTTTTTTAATTGTACCACCAGATTGCGACTAATAGTGGGAGCATCGCTATAACAATTACGAAAAAGCTCCATAATATTTGTTTTCCTGAAGACATATTTTTTGGTTTTATACTCATTTGTTCATATAGTTCGTTGATGGCACGTTGTTCTTTAGCATAAAGCATGGTTTGAAATTCATTGTAATCTTGAATATAGCTTGAGGGAGGGCGAGGGCTAAAACGTAAACTTCGAATATCATCAGTAATCTCTTTTTCACCCATAAAATAAGTAATAACTGGTGCTAACCCTGAATTTTGTGCAGCTTGTACTTCGATATCATGTGTTTTCATTTTATAATAGACATTTCCTTGCTCGTCTTCATATTGCTTTACAATATCACTTACTGCCATCGACAAACACCTCTTTCTCCAAAACAATACGACTTTTACGTTATGATAATATTTATTATAATGTATTAAAGGAGAAAAGTGTTGCTTAAACGAGCATAATCGCTTAGAGATTTTTTGTAAAAATTTAGAAAAAGCAAATCACCATGTAGTATAATAGAAATAAAATCATATTATAATGGTTCTTTTCTAAAAGTAATTGTTCATTACCGAAAGTTGGGTGTGACATTTTGTAAAAACGTATGTTATGTTGATGAGCCTATTAAAAGTATGGAAAGAAGGGGTAGTATTGACGTTTTCAATGTTATTGGCGTTTTTAGGAGCAGCAATTATTTTAACATTAATGCCAGGACCAGATAATTTATTTGTTCTTGCGCAAAGCATTACACAGGATAAAAAGGCAGGTATAGCGACATCACTTGGTCTCTGTACAGGCTTGCTCGTTCATATAGGAGCGGCTGTTCTAGGAATCTCAGCTATTATTTATCAATCAACAGTTATTTTTTCAATTGTTAAGTTTGCAGGAGCAGCGTATTTATTGTATTTAGCTTGGCAATCGTTTCGCGCGAAAGGTGATCCATTCACGCTGGAACAGCAAAATGAACAAGCCTATATGACGTTATATCGAAAAGGTATTTTAATGAATATATTAAATCCAAAAGTTTCTTTATTTTTCTTAGCACTATTGCCACAGTTTGTAAATCCTTCTAATGGCCATGTAGGTTTACAGATGTTAATTTTGGGTATTGTATTTTTAGTACAAGCGCTTATACTATTTTCATTATTTAGCATTTTTGCCGGTAAAGTTAGAAAAGTAATTATTGGTAAGCCTGCAATTGCTAAACGATTAAATATGATTCAAGGCATACTTTTCACTTTTATTGGGATACAAATAGCGCTGAGTAAACAGTAAAATGGGGGATTTTCATGGCAATTTTACATATAACGTTTAGCTTATCTACACAGGGTTCGATAAAACACGCGATACGACAGCATCATTTACAACGAGATGAGTCAGTGCTTAGTGTCAATGAGATTTTCTCGATTGGTCCACTAAGCAGCCCAGAAGAACGAAAAAACTGGCTAGAAGCGCATATCTTTAGGGACAATGAAGAACGTGAATTGTACGAGGATCTTCAACAAGCATGGAAGAAAAAAATTGCAGGTTTACCGTGCGATGTTGATGTCTGGGTTTGGTACAGCCAAAGTACTCATGAAGAGATTGGGTTACGTTTTGTCATGAGCGAGTTGATTAATAAATGTAGTATGGTATATGGGATTGATGCTACAGAGGGCTTGAAACGTGTACAGCCAAATATGATGATTCGTCAATCAGGTGAACTTGCGTCAGACTTGCTAATGAAGCTCCGTTCTGAGGCTAAGCGGTTTTCTATTGATGAGTGTCAGGAACTTGCAAAGGAATGGGAAGAGCTAAAACAAAACCCTAGTACACTACGAATTTGGCAAGATGGAATTGTACATGTAGCGGAAGACGCATTGGATACTATCATTATGGAAAGTGCGGAAAGAGCACATGCCGAACTAAATGAAGAATGGCTTATACCGATGCGTATCATCGGTGAAACAATTGGTGCAATTGATGACTATATAAGTGAAGAATTTGTGGAAAAACGCTTGATGACCCTTGCAAAGCAGGGACTTTTTGAGATCGCTGGAAATACAACAGATATGTATTCGTATCAAGTGAAATATGTAGGAAAGTAATAATAAAATGCTTTGCAGTAACCACCTTTCGTATGAAGAAGGTGGTTTTTTGATGTTGAAGAAAATTGTCTTGTAGTGAACCTCAAAATGAGAAATTACTCATTAAAAATTTATTGAACTCTTAAAACATTCACCTAAACGTTTCATAACGACCTGTCAGAATAGGGACTGTAAGAAAACTTTACAATAATTTTTAGGAGGAACTCAAAATGATAAAGAAATTAATGATCCCAGTTTTAGCAGCAACATTTATTGGAGGCGCGTTTGCAGGTAATTTTGTTATCACTTCTGCATTTGCTAGCAGCGATAAAGTGGAGACAAGTCAGGTAGAAACTGAAAAGGATGACGATAACATTGCTGAACTGCAAGCAAAAGCAAAATTATCAATAGAAAAAGCTCAAGAGATTGCTCTTGATAATGTTACAGGAACAGTGCAAAAATCTGAATTAGAAGATGAAGACGGTGTTGTGGTCTACGGTTTTGAAATTAAAACTTCATCTGGCGATGTGAAAGATGTAAAAATCGATGCTGCTTCAGGTAAAGTAGTGAAAGTGGAAGCGGAAAATGAAGATGATGGAGCAGAAGAAAACGATTAATTGTATCAATGAAATGGGATGGGTGAAGACCCTTCCTTTTTTCTATTGCATTTTTTTAGTAAGCAGTTGCAATAAAATCTCTTTAAAATGGAGATTATAGGATGAAAAATATATAAACTTCTTATCTTTATTATGCAATGAGTGAGTTCACAAATCTTCGGGAATTGTTAGTTTTTCTATAATCCGGTAACATGTAAATAGTATAAATCCTAGGAGGGCTCATATTTGAAGAAAGTATTAATCATAGAGGACGAGGAAAGAATTACGGAATTTTTAGAATTAGAACTTACACACGAAGGCTTCGATGTGACGGTTATCCACGATGGGCGTGAAGGGCTGGAAACAGCACTGAATCAACATTTCGACCTTATTCTCTTAGATTTAATGCTACCTCATTTAAATGGTACTGAAATTTGTAGAAGAATTCGACTTGTGAAAGAAACGCCAATAATTATGCTTACTGCTAGAGATAGCATTATGGATCGTGTGATGGGTTTGGATGTAGGAGCTGACGATTATATGTCTAAGCCTTTCTCAATTGAAGAACTGTTAGCAAGAATGCGCGTGATTTTTCGTCGAAATGAACGATTTGAAAAAAATGTTATCAAGCATTTGAAATTTAAAGAAATACAAGTTGATACAATGTCTCGAACGGTTATGAAAGAGAGTGAAGAAATACCTTTGACAAAAAGAGAATATGAACTGCTCTTAATATTTTTACAAAATGTAAATCACGTACTTTCTCGGGAATTAATATTGGAAAAAATCTGGGGATATGAGACGGAAGTGGAAACGAATGTTGTAGATGTCTATGTTAGATATTTGCGCAATAAACTTCAAAATAATGAAGATCATTATATTCATTCGGTTCGTGGCGTCGGGTATGTAATGAAATGATGAAATCGTTGAAGCTAAAAACAAAAGTTGTTTTATGGACAACGGTAATGATGATTGGCTTATTCGTTTCTTATAATATATTGCAATATTTTGTGATGACTAGTTGGATGATTCATTATGAAGAACAGTCGGTTGAAAATAAGATGTTATCTATACAAAATCTTTATGGTAACCAAAAGCTTTCTAGCCAGTTTATTAAAGAAAATAAATCGTTCATTCATTCTATTAATGAAAAATCAGAGACCATTCGTATATTGGATGAAAATGGTGAAAGTATTATCGCTGTTAGTGAAGAAGAATTATTGCAAGTACCTTCTCACTCAGTTCAAAACGGACAATTTGAATTAATTAAAACAGGTGACGACCGACTGTTAGTGTATCGAGAGCCATTAAATGGTACAAATTTCGAAGTTGAAATTATTCGTAATATGGAGATCTTCGATAATTTATTAGCACAATTTGGGCTAGTTATGTTTTTGTCAGGGGTTGGTGCAGTCTTTTTAAGTTTAGTAGGTGCGCTATTCATTTCTAAACAAATCGTTAGGCCGATACAGGATATTTCCCAAACGCTTACTAGAATTAAAAAGTTTGGTTTAAAAGAAAGGGTGCAAGTACAGCCTGCGCAAGATGAAATTGCAGAATTAGCAAATCACTTTAATGAACTGATGGATCAATTAGAAACTTCATTTAATCAACAAAAACAGTTCGTGGAAGATGCTTCACATGAATTAAGAACGCCGATTTCGGTGTTGAATGGAAACTTAATGATGTTAAATCGTTGGGGAAAAAATGATCCTGAAGTATTAGATAAATCATTGAATTCATCTTTAAAAGAAGTAAATCGAATGGAAAAACTGGTAAAGGATTTATTAGAATTATCTAGACTAGATTCAGAAAAAATCAAGAATGTCTCAATTATATTGGAGAATCCTCAATATATTATTGAAAAAGTTATCAATGATTTTCAAATTACCCATCCAGATTTCTTTTTTTCGCTTCAAATAACTAAAGGTGAAGCATTAACAATAACAGAAGGGCATCTTGAACAAATACTTACAATATTAATCGATAACGCTATTAAGTATTCAAATGATGAAAAAAAAGTAATCATCTATTATCATCAGCATGAATTGACTGTGCAAGATTTTGGAATCGGTATTCCTGAAGAAGATATACCTTTTGTTACAAATCGTTTTTATCGAGTGGAAAAATCACGTAATCGAAAAAAGGGGGGATATGGAATTGGGTTATCCATTGCACAAAAATTGATGGACAACTATCATGGCAAATTATCTATTGAAAGTCAATTAGATGAGGGAACATCTGTTACATTGACTTTTCCAAAATCCATTTGAACATATCAATTTCGCCTTGGCGTAATTGTGTCCGGATTTTGAAATGTGCCCGTACAATTCATTCCTTTGAAAATCCGTGACATCCGCCGGAGGCTTTAGCCCAACGTGATGTTGGTCACTCAGTCGTTGCCACAGGACGTGGCGTTCTTAGACTGAGTTCCCCTATTTCAGTAGGTGTTTGGACACCCCCTGAAAAGTAACCACATCCGCATTCATCACGCCACATTAAGAGGTGGGAGTCTTCTGTACCTGACGCTCCGCTTTCGGTACATAAAACATTTGTACCTGACGCTCCGCTTTCGCTACAAAAACAATTTGCTGAATGAAGATAAAGAAAAGCGAGTAACAATGGTGAAATTATTACTCGCTTTTGTGTTTTAGCTCGTGTATTAATGAATGAAAGTGACTTCCCATTACTTTTCTTCGTAATAATCGAATACAAATTGTTGAAATTGCCGTGCTGAAGGTGGAAGATATCGATTTTCAATCCAAGCCATACCTATTATCCGTTCACAAACCATATCCTCTACACGAATTTTAGCTAATTTATTTGGATTCAAGTCTTCGTCAACAGGCAGTAACGACACGCCGAGGCCAGCACCTACAAAACCAGCTACGGTTGATACCTCATCACCTTCAAAAGTAATCTTCGGTTTGATACCTGCAGCATTTAATAATTTATCAGCTGTACGGCGCAATGCGTAACCCTTTTTCATCAGTACAAAATTCTCATGTTCAAGTTCTTTCATTTTAATGCTTGTCCGGTTAGCGAAGGGATGGTCAATCGGCACCATAATATAAAGCTCATCACGCCACAGCTCCTTCCAGCAAACAGGGGGCTCCGTGTCGATCGATGCAAGTAAACAAAGGTCTAACTCTCCCGCGAGTAATTGCTTCAATTGGGAATGTGAGTAATTTTGTGTAAAGTGAAAGCGTATATGCGGATGGTTCTGACGGAAAGCGCGGATCAGGTCAGGTACGATGCTAGTCCCAAGTGTATGTAAAAAGCCGAGTGATACATCTCCTAGCTCTGGATTATTGAGCTCCTGTAATTCTAGAACTGCTTTTTCATATTCCTTACGCATGCGTTGGACACGATACAAAAAAAGCTCGCCATATCGGTTGAGCATAATCGAACGTCCTTGTCGGTCGAACAAGGGTACTCCTAATTCCTCTTCAAGCTTTGAAATCGAACGACTTAATGCTGGTTGAGAAATTGCTAATGCTTCAGCTGCACGAGTCATATGCTCAAGCTTTGCTACTGCTACAAAATATTCTAATTGCTGCCACTCCATTTTTTCACCTCAATTCCCGTTATTTTGAGTTAACTGCATTATAACGGTAAAAGAGTAGGAAGTATAGGCACATCAAATGAAACTTTAATCAGTGGGGATTTTCCCGCTGATTATTAGTCTTCATCAATCGGATATTACGGGCAGTTCATCTCTTTACTTCGCTGAATTTTAGGTAGTACTCTTGTACCTGTCACTTCACTTTCCATACAGATAAATTACTGACTGTTAATGCGGGATGAAAAAATTTTTGAAAAATGAAAGCACGTAAAATGAGGAATGCAAAATAAAAGTAGCAGAAAGTGTGATATAACAGCCATTAACCTCACATCATTAATGCACAAAAGACATTAATATGATAAAAACTATAAATTGTACATTATGAATAAAGGGTGTTAAGATAGACACATAAATTACACAATTACAAGTTTCCGTGAAGGGGATATTATAAAATGAATTTATCAAAGCCACAACCTCTAACAATTGAGGGAGGCAAAAAAGCCGTACTATTACTGCATGGATTCACAGGTAGCACAAAAGATGTGAAAAAGCTAGGTGAATTTTTATCAAAACGTGGTTATACAGTTCATGCACCGATTTATAGTGGGCATGGTGTAGAACCAGAAGCATTACTTGAAACAAGACCAGAAGACTGGTGGAACGATGTTGTGGAAGGTTATAACTTCCTAAAAAGTAATGGTCATGAAGAAATCGCGGTAGTAGGAATTTCACTTGGCGGCGTATTTTCGTTAAAAGTAGCAGAGACGTTTCCTGTGAAAGCATGTGTTGCCATGTGTGCACCAATCACACGCGATAACTCAAAAGGCTTATTTACACGTTTATATCATTACGCTCGTTTATATAAACATTTTGAAAATAAATCAAAAGATCAAATTATTTCAGAATTACATGAATTACGTATTACACCTAAGGATTCATTAGATGGTGTGACACGTTTAACAACAGAAACACGTGATGACTTATCTACAATCAAAGCACCTACATTAGTATTACAAGGTTCATTAGATGATGAGCTTTATCAAGAAAGTGCGCCATTCATTTTAAATACTGTGGAAACTGATGATAAAGAGATTATTTGGTATGAAAATTCTGGCCATATTATTACATTAGATAAAGAGCGCGATAAAGTGTATGAGGACGTATTTAAGTTTTTAGATCATGTAGAGTGGTCTGTCGCAAACTAAGGAGCTGTCAACAGACAGCTCTTTTAGTTTTGTCTACTTAAAGCTAAGAACTGTACAATTAACGATTATAAAAGAAAAAACTATTGTTTTTAAAATAAATGCCTGATACCATAGTGGAATTGTAGAAAGAAATCACTTCGATTTAAATTATCGCAATAGATTAATTTCGCCTGTACCTGGCGCTACGCTTTCGGTACAAAAGACATTTGTAACTGACGTTTCACTTTCGCTACCAAAACACTTGTAGCTGACTTTGCTTTCTCTACAGAAAATAATTGCAGAAAGAAGTTAAATACATCTAAGGAGTACATCAAAATGCAACAGAAAATACCTTTTTCAACATATGCAGTCATTGGTACAATGCTTTTCGGACTGTATTTTGGAGCAGGGAATCTTATTTTTCCAATACAGCTTGGACAATTAGCAGGGACCAACTTTTGGTTTGGCCTAATTGGATTTTTAGTAACAGCTATCGGTTTACCGTTTCTAGGTATTTTAGCTATTGGTTTATCAGGTAGTAACGGTTTGCGTGACTTAGCGAGCCGTGTTCACCCATTATTCGGTGTCATCTTTTCATTAGCCCTCTATTTAACGATCGGTCCTTTTTTTGCGATTCCACGTACAGCGACAGTTCCGTTTGTTGTTGGCTTTGAACCTTATATACAAGCCGAGCATACAACACTTTTACTTGCTTTATTTAGCTTCGTATTTTTTGCCATCGTTTTTTATTTCTCATTGAATCCAGCGAAAATTATGGATTATATCGGAAAATATTTAACACCAGCATTTTTGATTGTGTTATTTATTTTAATTATTATTAGTATTGTAAAACCGATGGGGCATTTCCAACAGCCAATGGGAGATTATATTGATTCAGCATTTATGACAGGCTTTAAAGAAGGCTATAACACAATGGATGCATTAGCCTCATTAGCTTTTGGTATTGTCGTTATTAACGCAATTAAAAGCGCAGGAATATCAGATAGAAAGGAAATTGCTAAAGCGACGTGGAAATCTGGTATTTTTGCCATGGCATTAATGACGTTAATATACGGTTTAATAACGTATATGGGTGCATCGAGTATTGATGCTGTTGGTACATTTGATAACGGTGGCTTAATATTTGCTGCAGTGGCAGATCACTATTTTGGATCATACGGGGCTATTTTATTGGCAGTTATTATTGTCCTTGCTTGTTTAAAGACAAGTATTGGCTTAATCACATCTTGTAGTGAGTTTTTCCACGAAGTATTCCCGAAAATAAGCTATAAATGGTTTGTTTTCTTATTGTGCGTTGTGTCATTTACAATTGCCAACTTCGGATTAACGAATATTATTAAGTTTGCCATTCCAGTGCTAATGTTCTTATATCCGTTAGCAATTGTCTTAATTGTCCTTGCATTATGTTCATCACTATTTAAAAATAAGCAAACGGTCTATGCGATTGCAATGATCTTTACAATTTTTATTAGTATCATTGATGGTTATAAAGCGTTAGTGGGCAGCATTCCTGCAGCAAAATTAAGTATTTTTGATGCGATTGAAAAAGCTTATTCTAACTTTTTACCTTTTTACGACATGGGCTTAGGATGGATATTACCAGCGTTAATTGGTGCTTTAATAGGATGCTTATTCCCAGCAAGAAAAGCGTAAAAAATTAAAAATACCACAATCATTGGCTTGTGGTATTTTTGTTTTGAGATTTATTCACGTACTGACATAAAAACATATAATAGAAAGGCTGCAAATCCCATGTTATAGCAGTATGATCGGAGCCGCTCTATTTTGTGCATTCAGAAAGTTTGGTCATTGCTCGTATTCAACTTCGTATTCATAAAAAACACTCACAGTGTGCAATGGGCTCTGTGAGTGTTTTTTCCCTTAAATCAAAGTGTTTAACGATCCGCTAAAACATTATACTGGAATACTAGAAATACAAAGGAACTTTACAATAGAATCTGTTTTATTTATCCAATTATGAGGGGTGGTTGAATCAAGGAAAATACAATCATAAGGATTCAAATCATGCTCCTCGGTGTCGATGACAATAGTCAGCGTCCCTTCTAGAACGTAAAGAAATTCTTGCCCCGAGTGTGAATAAGAATCCTCTCGATTTGCACCTGGATTCAGCAATACTAAAATCGGATTAAAGAGTGGATTTTCAATGTTTCTTGCTAAATCTTTATAATAAAATTGGTTATGCATGGTGTTTGTCTTATTAATATTTCTCATAACTGTTGATGGTGCTGTCTGCTCATCGGATTCTGAAAAAAAGTAGCTTGGATTGACACCGAGTGCTTCAGAAATTTTTTTCAATGATTCGAGCGTTATGGATGATTTTGATCGTTCGACCTGAGATAAAAAGCTAATTGAAAGATTCGTTTGATCAGCAATTTGTTTCAATGTTAACTTTCGCTCTTTTCGTAAACTCTTCATTTTTGTTCCAATTAAATCATTCACTTTCCTCAACTCCTGTTACTGATATGTAAATAAAATTAGTTAAAATCTGTTGCCATAGATGTATGTTAATGATTTGTCCTTAATTTTTTTCAGAACAGCTAATTACTTTGTGATTCATAGTAACGAAGTTTGGTGTAAATCCCAAATATAAGGAGCTGCTGCGTGGATAAGGATAACATAAAAGCTCTAGATTACAAAAAATCGACTTGTATAAGTATAGTAAATTGTACCGTAATGACAAAATGAAAAGTGTCAATAAATGTTGAAGTACCACTTTAATAGTTCGGAAAAGAAAACTTTAAAATATTCAGAAAATTACATTTACAACGGAAATTTAATGTGTTATTATCATGGGTAATTGAAGTGGTACTTCAATTATGACTTTTTAAAATCAAATAATCTATCACAAATAAAGGAGAATGAAAATGAATTTTCATGGTATTTTGGTTCCGTTAGTAACCCCGTTTAAAGGTGATAAAAGCCTAGATGTAGATACTTTAAAGAAATTGACTAACACATTTATTGACAAAGGTGTTACTGGTTTAGTGGTGTGTGGGACAACAGGCGAATACTACGCCTTGAACGAAGCAGAACGTGAAATCGTTTTAAAAACAGTGGTAGAAGTTGCTAAAGGTCGCTTAACTTTAATTGCAGGTATCAATGATTTATCAACTGAAGGTGCGGTTAACCGTGCCAAACAGGCTAAAGATTTGGGTTATGAAGGCTTAATGTTATCACCCACACCTTATAGCCTGCCAGATCAAACTGGTTTGATTGCCCATTATGAAACTGTGGCAGCTGCAACGGATTTGCCTATTATCATGTACAACTTTCCAGCTCGCATCGGTATTGAAATTGAATACGATACAGTCGTGTATTTGGCTAAAAACCAGAATATTGTTGCTATTAAAGAAAGTAGTGGTGACTTTAGCCGCGCATTACGTTTGCTACAAACGCCATTTGAGAATTTTGAAGTGATTTGTGGCTGTGATGATCAACCTGTAGACTTTTTCTTCTGGGGTGCGAAAAGCTGGATTGCAGGTGCAGGTAATGTGTTCCCAGAAGAACAGGTAGCTATGTTCAATGCTGCGCAAGCTGGTGACTGGAATAAGGCTCGGCAAATCATGAGGGCTATCTACCCAGCAATTCACTCTATGGAGTCCGGTAACTATAACCAAAAAGCTAAATTAGGCTGCCTGAAAGGTGAAATCAATGTTGGTTCGGTACGCCTACCTTTATCTGATTTATCAGAAGAGGAAAAAGCAGAATTTTTGGCTTTTTTTAATAAATAAATCGGGAGGAGAGACAGATGATCGTATCAAAAGAACAAGTCTTTGCCCTTGCTAATGAAGGAAAGCTATGGGCAGGCAACTTAATTGATGGTTTTACGAGTGCAGCCAGCAAATTAGAAAACCGCACCCCTATCGACAACAGCATAATTGGCTATATTGCCGATGGAGATGCACGGGATGTAGATGCTGCTGTTAAAGTAGCCAGAGACACATTTGAAGCAGGTACTTGGAGTCAATTATCCCCAAGTGAGCGAAAAAAAGTAATGATTCGCTGGGCAAAATTATTAGAAGAACACAGTGAAGAATTGGCTGCTTTGGATTGTGTGGATGCAGGTAAACCTATTACCGAATGTTTAAATACCGACATGCCTGCGACCATTGATACATTTTATTGGTATGCAGAAGCCATTGATAAACTCTTTGGTAAAGTCGCACCTACGGGTAAAGATGCTTTAGGTTTGATTGTCACTGAACCCATTGGCGTGGTTGGAGCGGTATTACCTTGGAACTTCCCTGCGCAAATGTTTGCCTGGAAAGTCGCTCCTGCTTTAGCCGCAGGTAATTCTGTAATCGTAAAGCCAGCTGAATTAACTTCACTTAGCACTTTCCGTATGATTGAACTTGCTTATGAAGCAGGTGTGCCTAAAGGCGCTTTAAGCTTAGTATGTGGTTTGGGAGAAAAAGTAGGTGAACCCTTGGGGAGGCATATGGATGTGGACGTTGTCTCGTTCACGGGTTCTACCGAAGTGGGTAGGTATTTCTTAAAGTACTCAGCAGAAAGTAATCTTAAAGAAATTGTTTTAGAGTGCGGTGGCAAAAGCCCACAAGTGGTGTTTGAAGATGCTGATTTGGATACGGCTGTTCCACATATTTTATCAGCTGCCTTTTGGAACATGAGTGAAAACTGTAGCTGCGGTTCTAGATTAATCGTACATGAATCTATTAAAGAGGAATTATTAGAAAAACTAAAGTGCGGTTTAACAAGCTGGAAAGTTGGTAATCCGATGGATGAGTCGGTTGCTATTGGCCCCATGGTTGAAGAAGCACATTTTAATAAAGTGAAATCATTCTTGGACATTACTCCTCGAGAAGGTGGTCGCTTAGTTACTGGAGGCAACATTCACAGGAATTTGGGTAGCGGCTGGTATATAGAACCAACTATTTTTGATAATGTAACCGCTAACATGACCTTGTTTCAAAATGAAGTATTTGGTCCGATTTTAGCTGTTAGTACGTTCGAAACGGAAGAAGAAGCCATTGCACTTGCCAATAACACCTCTTATGGTTTGGCTGCTTCTTTTTATAGCCAAAACGTACAACGAACGATTCGCGTGGCACGTGCCATTAAAGCAGGAACCGTTTCTGTCAATGGCTTTAGCGAGGGCGATATTACCACACCATTTGGAGGCTTTAAGCAATCTGGTTTTGGCGGCAAAGACAATGGTTTAGAAGCATTTGAACAATATGTGCAGACAAAAGTAATTTGGTACGTTCATTCATAATAATTTGAATCGGATTCTTTGGGGGAGTATATATGGGGAAAACGGATAATAAACAGCTAAAAAAAGTTGTTGCTGCATCGATGATTGGATCTGTAGCTGAATGGTATGAATTTTTCTTATATGGTACC
Organism: Lysinibacillus sp. NPDC056185; assembly: GCF_047737915.1. Classification (NCBI taxonomy): domain Bacteria; kingdom Bacillati; phylum Bacillota; class Bacilli; order Caryophanales; family Bacillaceae; genus Lysinibacillus; species Lysinibacillus sp. NPDC056185. The sequence goes on along the minus strand of NZ_JBLLLQ010000001.1, from coordinate 143,587 downwards.
GCTTCTGCTCTCGTTTTCGGAGAATTGTTTTTCCAAAAAACAGGGAACGCCATTGACGGAATCCTAGCTGCATTTGCTCTCTATGCAGTAGGCTTTCTAGCTAGACCTATCGGCGGACTTGTTTTTGGTCATTATGGTGATAAAATTGGGCGTAAAAATTTATTACAAATTAGTTTGGTTATCGTTGGAATTACGACATTCCTAATGGGATGTATTCCAACATTCAACAGTATTGGCTATTGGGCTCCTATCTTACTCGTAACTTTACGTTTAATTCAAGGATTTGCTTTCGGCGGAGAGTGGGGAGGAGCAGTTATTTTAGTATCTGAGCACAGCCCTGACGATCGACGTGGTTATTGGGCAAGCTGGCCACAGGCGGGTGTGCCATTGGGTAATTTAATTGCTACAATTGTCCTTTTACTTTTATCTAAAAACTTAAGCCCTGAGCAATTTATGGACTGGGGTTGGCGTGTAGCATTTTGGTTCTCTGCAGTTGTCGTATTAATTGGCCTTTGGATTCGTAAAAGTGTAGATGATGCTCCTGTTTTCAAAGAAGCACAAGAAAAACAAGCGCAATTAGAAAAACAACAATTAGGTATTATAGAAGTCATTAAACACCATAAAAAAGAGATTATTGCTGGTATTGGAGCTCGTTTTGCAGAAAATATCTTATATTATATGGTTGTCACTTTCTCAATTAGTTATTTAAAACTTGTCGTCAATAAAGATACTTCACAAATTTTATTATTAATGTTTGGTGCCCATGCTATTCACTTTTTCTTCATACCATTAATGGGACACTTAAGTGATGTTTGGGGGAGGAAGTCAATCTATATTACAGGAGCCGTTTTAACTGCATTTTGGGGATTTATTGGGTTTCCAATGATGGATACAGGAAATGATTGGATTATAATGTCTGCCATTACGATTGGTTTATTCATACAATCAATGACATATTCACCATACTCCGCATTAATGACAGAGTTATTTCCAACTCATATCAGATATACAGCTTTGTCTTTATGTTATCAAGTAGCACCGATTTTAGCGGGCTCATTGGCTCCATTAATTTCATTAAGTCTTCTAAATAAATTTAATAGTTCCATCCCAATATCAATCTATTTGGTCATAGCAAGTATCATTTCTATTTCATGTATCATGCTAGTAAAAGAAACAAAAGGGAAGTCACTCACTTTTAAGAAAGCACAGTAAATATTTTCGTTTGCCATAGATAATCTATTAAGTAAGTCTAAAGTCAATTAGCAATAAAATAGCTTTATACTGTAAATTTACAATAAAATATGGTGAAAATGGTCTCTTGAGATTGCATGCTTCTAAGAGATCATTTTTTATTATGCAAGTGTCCTCCTAACCATTGATATGAATCAACTTTACAGATAAAATACAAAATGAGTTCGATACAATACCGAACTCATTTTAAACATGCTACCAAATGAAATAACCACAGATGTGCATAGAGAAACTTAGTAAGCTGTCCAACCACCATCAACAGCAATTACTTGTCCGTTAACAAAACTTGCTTCATCTGAGCCAAGGAATATAGCGAGCTGAGCAATTTCTTCAGGTTGTCCTGCACGTGGGTTAATAGCTAAACCAAGTGCTTGGCGAGCTGCACCTGTTTGACTCACATTTGTCATGGAAGAAGCAATGTTTGTGATAACTGCACCTGGTGCGATACCATTACAGCGAATATTTTTATCTGCATACATAAATGCTGTGTTTTTAGTGAGACCAACAACAGCATGCTTAGAAGCAGTGTAGGCAGCCCCAGCACGAGCGCCATATAGGCCACCAGCAGATATGTTGTTAACAAAGACACCATGTCCTTGAGCAAGGAAAATCTCTGTTGCCATACGCATCGAACGCATTACGGCAGTTGTATTTACTGCGAATACTTTGTCCCATCGTTCATCAGAAACTTCACCGACTGGCTCCATGCCATCCATAATACCAGCATTATTCACTAAAACATCTAATTTGCCATAAGCATTTTTTGTTTCATCAAATAAGCGCTGTAAGTCTTCTGTTGATGCAACATTTGTTTGAATAGCGATCGCTGAGCCACCAGCTGCTTCGATACCTTCAACAACAGCTTGTGCACCTTCTAAATTTAAGTCAGAAACTACGACCTTTGCTCCTTCTTTTGCATAGCCTTCTGCAATTGCTTTACCCATACCAGACGCTGCACCTGTTACGATGGCTACTTTACCTTCTAATCTCATCACAAAAACCTCCTAATAATTTATGTTTATTCACCAGAGTTTGTCCCAGTGATTTCGAGGATATAATATGTTAAATATTGAACATGTGTTCATTAAAATAATATAATAATTTTGTAAGCGATTTCAATGCGCAAAATACTAAGAACTGTTCAGTAATCAACACATTTAGAAAAATCTGTTTAGTAAGGGGGGAAAAATTTGAGCGCTAACGATTTAAGAGTTGTCAAAACGAAACAAGCATTACATAATGCTTTACTAACTTTATTAAGCGAGAAACCTTTAGAAAACATTACAATCGCAGAAATTTGTCGGGTGGCAAAGGTGAATAGAGGTACCTTCTACTTGCACTATGAGCAAAAGGAAGGGCTATTTGAGGAATACTTTCAGGAAATTATGGAGGATTTAAATAATTCCTATGAGGAACCGTACCGTGCAGTAACAACATTGGATAAAAACCAAATAGATCCAAATACTATTCGTATTTTTCATCATATTGAGCGCTTTAAAATGTTCTATCGTATTGTTTTTTCTAAAAATGTGCCACTGACATACTATTACATGTTATTTGATGGAATTTTCGCTCTGCTAAAAAGAGATATCACACTTCATAATAAAGTACATGATGAGATATCCATTGAGTATTATAGTGCTTATCAAGCAAACGCAATCATTGGCCTAATCATTCAATGGTATCGTCAAGATTTTGTGGATAGCGTAAGTACCTTGAATAAACAACTTGCGGCTATTTTGCGAATTGGTGAATAGTATTAAAGGACTCCTCGGCAAAGCGAGGGGGTGATTTCCGTTCCGACTGGACGCTTTGTTGCTGACGCTTCGCTGCAGGGTCTCATCTGTGACGCTAATCCCAAAGGCGTCGAATGATATAACCGAAAGTTAGTAATAGCGTCAGGACAAATGTTTACTATGCAACAATATAAGAGGAGGAGGTGGCTCGACTCTCACCCACGGGAAAGCGATAGCCTAGAACGGAAATCACCTTTATTTAAAGTGCCGCATCTTAGCGAAGGTATCTTCACTGTTTTATGATTTTACTACAAAAGCGATGTACCAACTCATCATTAGTACATCGCTTTTTTTGACAATATTATTGAGCCGTGGCAGGGGAAATTTGCTCGCTTTCACTCTTTACTTTTGATTTTTTTAAAGCAACGACCGTCGCAGAAATGCCCAGTGTTACAGCTATGATAATTCCTAACGAGCTACAATCACTCATTAAATTATCAGTGCTTCCACCAAAAATAATGATGAAATAGCCGTCAGCTCCATAAGTAGCTGGGAGAAGTGACGCTAGTTTATTGTAAAAATCAGATAGCATCGCTTGTGGAACAAGAGCACCTGAAGTAACAAGCTGCATAGAAAGAGCGCAAATATTAAAAATCATACCCAAGTTACCAAAAATGATGATAAAGGCTTGTGCTAGGGAGAGGAAAGCCCAGAACATTAATGCTTGAAAAAGGTATACTGTTAAAAAATTTACTTGACTTGAAATATTAAATAGATGCATTAAGCCAATCGTTAATAGCGGAAGGGCAAAGGCGACACCAATATTAATAAGCTGTCTTGCTAGGAACAATCGCCACTTCGAAATTGTATCTTGCACAAGTTGTGCAGCCTGCTGATGCTGCATAATCATTACCATTGCACCAACGAATGACGAAATAATAACCATCAATGGCACAAAATTCGCAGCAAACTCTTCAACATTATTTGTTTTAATAATAGTAGAATCTATCGCATGATCCTTTACACTCATAATTGTTGTAGCAACGGCTTCGTTAATTTGTTGTGCAGTATTTGGCTCCATTGGAAGCTGTGAGAACTTTTGAGAAAATGCCTCAATGGTTTTGCCTTGCTGTAAAGGATAAATATTATGGTTAATTTCCTCTGTTGCTTGTTTTGCTACTCCATCCATCATATTTTTTGCGATGCTTGCATTTGCTTGATTGATAGAGTAAATAATTTCAGCCTCTTTACCTGCTTGTAATTGACTCGTAAAGTTGCTTGGAATATGAATAATCATATGGATATTACGTTGATTTAATTCTTGCTCAGCTCTGTCTAGAGAGGAGTAATTTTCTATTGTAAAAGGTAGTTTTCCTTTTAGTTCATTTGCTACTTGTTGCCCCATCTCAGTATCTTCGCTAATTAGTCCGATCTTTAAATTTTCTGTTCTGTCATTTACACCATCATAGGCAGTCATCCATACGGAAAAGAAAATCACCTGGAATGCAATTGTAATGACAATGCCAATATAAGTTTCTCGAATTTTAAATAAAGCTTGTAACCCTTTCATAAAAGACCTCCTATAAAGTAAGTACTTACTTGCATTGTAAGGAAAAATTTTTTCTAGGGAGTCAATCCCCTAGAAAAAATTGAAATGCTCGTTTTTAACAATTCTTCAGTAGGCATATTAGAAACAATTGTTCCTAAGCGTGCCCGTGACATGAAATGACCAAAATTAATAGCGATAAGAGATAACGCTGCTGCTTCAAAATCAATCTCTCTAATTTTTCCTCTTTCATACATTTCCTGAAAATAATGAATTAGCTCATTTTTAATATGAAGAGGGATATTAGCAATCTCTTCATTAATTTCCGGAAACTGCATCGCTTCCTTAAAGCCAATCATTACAAAGTCTTTAATAGACATTAAAAAGTTAAAATGCTTTACAGAGAAATTTAGTAAATCCGTTTCTAAATCCCATGTAACATTTTTATTAATCTCTTGCTGTAGAAGAGGGAAATAGGAAAATTGCTCAATAATGGCCTTCAAAATGCCGCGCTTGTTGCCGAAATGGCGAAAAATTGTTACCTCATTGACCCCAGCTAATTCAGCAATTGCTTTAGTTGTTGCCGCAGTATAGCCCTTCTCACTAATGAGTTGTAAAGCAGCTTCAATGATTCGTTCTGCGGTGCTTTTTGTTGACAATAGAGTTCTTCCTTTCGTGCAAGTGATTACTTACATGCTAGCATAGAGGAATTTCGTATGCAATAAAAATATTAACAGACAATGGAAATCAGTAATGTTTGGATGATAAGAGGAACTGCTCGGATAACCAAGAGAAGAATAAGAACCTCTCGAGTAGCCGGGGAAATCTCAGATGAAACCAAAAATCACTCAAGGTGAATCAAAACAACAACATGGTGCTACACTGCTAGTATGAAAAGTTTTAATAACTTTTTATGGAAAAAATAACATTGACAACTATATCGTTGGCTGATATATTTTTAGTATATCGTATGGCGATATATTGTTAGACGATATAAAAAGGGGGATTTGTATGACTCAAGAACATCCGCCATTAACAGAAGGCGTTTATTATATTTTATTAGCTTTATTTGACACAAGACATGGTTACGGCATCATGCAACTAGTAGAGGAAATGAGTGATGGTCGTGTTCGGCTTGGAGCGGGGACGATTTATGGAGCTATCAAAACTTTACTCGAGCGAGGATGGATTGAGGCGCTAGATGGTGATGGACGAAAAAAGGAATACATCATTACAGAGAGTGGAAAAAGAGTGGTTGAATACGAAATTTTGAGATTAAGGGAACTTTTTGACAATGGCGTCCGTATAACGAAGGAGGATGGAACAAATGGATAAATATCGATTGGCCGTTAACCCGTATGATATTGAGAAATGGGTTAACGATATGGCAAGCCAAGGTTGGCATTTAAAAAAGTTCGCTTGGATACGTTTTACGTTCGAACGTGGAGAACCAGGTAGTTATATTTATCGGCCTGATGAAATGGAGCAAAATGGTGCCTCATATGAAGACGAATACTTAGATTTTCTGAGGTCCTCAGGAATTGAACAGGTAGATCGTTCTGGCAATCTCGTCTTCTTTAGGAAACCAGCAAATGATGGACCTTTTGAACTTTACTCTGATAAGAAAAATAAAATGAATAAGCTGTCCCAAAGAATTTCGCTGCTACTATCGCTTATCCTTCTTAATTTGGCTATAGGACTAATTGGTCTGAGTGGGATTTTTTCAGCACAGGCAATAGACTGGATTAAATTATCAATGAATATCACTAATATTCTTGTAGTCGTGTTATTTTCTATACCATTATTAAAACTTGTGCGTGTGCGCAATAAATTGAAGAAGGATTTGGATCTGTTCACAGATTAGTATAGGAGACTGTATGGCAGAAAAATGGTTGCATTTAATGCCAAAAAGAAAGCTACAGTATGGGATTTCATATTTGCTTCAAAATTATTTTCCGGGAAATCAGAAAAATCAATCAATAGCAAAACTATTATTAAGGCGTATATTTAACCAGGAGTTCGCATCAGTTTTATATGATTAATAGAATGGAGGTGGGACTTTATGAAAAAAAGAGTGTATCGTTTTTTTCTTGATTATGAAAAGGAAGAAGCATGGGTTAATGATATGGCGGAACAAGGTTGGCATCTAAAGCGTACAATGGTGGGATACTTTATTTTTGAAAAAGGGGAACCTGGTCAATACATATATCGCAATGAACTAGTTAAAGGTAAAAAGCAGGACTACTTTGATTTTTTAGAGACGATGAATATTGAGTTTGTTTCAAAATTTGGCGTATGGGCTTATTACCGCAAAAAGAAATCAGAAGGTCCATTTGAATTATTTTCAGATAGTTCTTCGAAAATAAAATATTTAACATTAATAAGCCGCCTTTTTATTGCCGCAACATTTCTTAATTTATTAATTGGATTTATCAATCTTTATATTTTACTTGGTGAATCAACAGAAAGAATCTTATACACGGGAGTACCATTCTTAAATTTTGTAGTCGTAATAATAATGTGTACACAAATTTTGAAGGTTGAAAGACGTAAAAAAGGACTACAACGAGAATTACATATATTTGAATCGTAGGAGGAAAAAAGATGACATTACAATTAGAGCATGTCACGAAGAAATACAAAGACTTCACAGCGGTCGACAACTTAAATTTCACCATTGAAAAAGGGGAGATTTTTGGGCTGATTGGACAAAACGGAGCCGGTAAAACAACGACATTCCGAATGATTTTAGATTTACAGGAGACAACAGCTGGTACAATTACTTGGGATGGCAAGCCGGTTAATGCTATCAACCGTGATGTACTTGGTTATTTACCAGAAGAACGAGGCATTTTTCCGACGATGAAGGTAGAGGATCAGCTTTACTTTTTCGGTGAGCTACGTGGCATGAAGAAGTCGGTGTTAAAGAAGGAGATTGACTATTGGATTAGTCGATTTGAGCTCGAAGAAAGACGGAAAGATAAGGCTGAAACTTTGTCAAAAGGGAATCAGCAAAAAGTACAATTGATTGCTAGCTTTATTCATAAGCCGCAGTTCTTAATACTAGACGAACCATTCAGTGGACTTGATCCTGTGAATAAAGATTTACTGAAGGATGCTATATTGCTTTTAAAAGAACAAGGCACTACGATTTTGTTCTCCAGTCACCAAATGGATAATGTAGAGGAACTATGCGATCATCTTTGTCTATTAAAACGTGGAGTCTCTTTATTTTCAGGTAGTCTACTAGATTTAAAGAAACAATACGGGAAAACAAGATTGGCAGTACGTACAGAGTGGTCTACAACTCAATTGATGGAACTTGAAGGTGTCAAAGATATTCGAGTAGAGAAAGAGCAAACAGTACTCACTCTAGAGGATGAGAGCTATGCGCAAAGCATTTTCGAAAAGCTTTCAAATGGCAAATATATTGAAAAGTTTAGTTTAGATTACTTATCGTTAGATGAGATCTTTAAAGATAAGGTAGGTGGCAACGTTGTCGAAGTTTAATTTATTAATGAAACAGCTATACAAATCAAAAATAAAATCAAAATCCTTTGTTGTAATGACATGCATTTATATACTTGGGATGTCTGTTGCAGTTTTCTGGTCGGATATTAAAGAGCTTTTTACAGGTGATGATCATACCCAACAAATTGCGATTATCAACGAAACAACAGCAGATTTAAGCGGCCTCTTTGTATCAAATGGCGATATGGAATTTATACAAAATGAGTCAAATATATCGGCGCTTGAGAAAAAGGTTAAGGATGAAAAGTTAGATGCAATCGTTAAAATAACAGATCAAAATGATCAGCTTCACGCTGAAATTTCCACTTTCACTCCATTGAAATTAAATGATCAAGGTGCGATAAATTCGATACTGCAACTTGCTGGCCAAAATTATGCTGTACAACAGTTATCACTAACACCAGAACAAGCAACTCAAATTATGGGTGCAAAAACGATAATCTCTAATAAAAACTTAAATACAGAGTCTAATGGTGGTAAAAGCGAAGAAGAAAAACAATCAGGGCTAGTTGTATCTTATGCAGTTGGAATTTTAATCTATTTCTTTATTTCTACATTCCTATCTATGATTACAACGGAAATTGCTACTGAAAAAGGTTCACGTGCAATGGAAATGCTACTGGTTAGTGTAAAGCCAGCTACCCATTTTAAAGCAAAAATTGCTGGTGTGCTTTTACTCGCATTAACACAGATGGGTATTATTACAGTTGTCTTCCTAATCTATGCGAAATTTGCGAAGAACGGTTTTGTTTGGGATATGGCAGCTAGCATTGTTAAAGAATTATCGATAGGTTATGTGATATACGCCATTCTATTCTTACTATTAACAATTATTCTTTACTTAATTGTAGGAGCATTATTCGGTTCTTTAGTGTCTAAAGTGGAAGAATCAGGTCAAGTATTAATGCCAGCCATGATGATTACTATCATTGGTTTCTATGTTATGATAACGGGAATGGGTAATCCAGATACACTTATCATTAAGGTATTCTCTTATATTCCATTTACGTCTGGAATGCTCATGCCGATGCGTATTGGGGGTACTGATATAGGCTTAATTGTACCACTTTTATCGTTAGGTATTTTAATCGCAACAATTATTGTGGCTTACTTATTCAGCATTTCATTCTATAAACGCAGCGTGCTAACTTATAGTTCAGGTGGCGTTATTAAGAAAATTAAAACTGTGCTAAAAGTGACAACATGATAATAAAAGCAGCTACACTCTTTAAGATTAAGTACAAGTAATTGTATTTTGAATTTACTTAACATTTTAAAAGCACATTACTAAAATGAAAAATTAGTAATGTGCTTTTTATTTTAAATGATTTATTAAGGGGTTATACATTTTATAATGACAGATTTTCCGAACGGGAAAGCCCCATCCGTAAGGTGTGGGATGAGAGTGAGAGCGGATACGGAGTGCCACTAAAAACTGAAAGGTTTAGCGAGATAAACAAAGCTAATTTCAGTGTGTTAAAAGTAGTCGAAATGTTAAGGGAAACATAAAAAAAGACCGCTAAATATAGAGGTTAGGGCGCTACTAATTCAACCTTAATTCTGTCCGGGTCTTCAAAATAAACTGCATAGTGTTCTTCCCCTCCTGCAAAGGGATGCTTATCAGTATAAAGAATTTTAATGCCTTTTTCTTTTAACTTTTTTGTCATATCGTCAATTTGTTGACGTGAACTTGTATGGAACGCCAAATGATTTAGACCTACTCGACATCTATGGTAAGGTATGTCCATAAATCGTTCATCTGTTTGAACGAAAACGATGTATGTTTCTCCAATCTTCCAACTTTGTCCACGATCCCATTCCTGAAATGGCTCATATCCCAATTCTTCTAATAACCACCCCCAAAAGGTAATTGACTTCTTTAAATCTGAAACATATATTTCAATGTGGTGTATTAGTCCCTGTGACAACGGATTACCTCCTTTTTACATGTTATTTTATCAGATAATTCCAGACTTTTAATTATTTATCCAGAAAACAACAATCTTCGAGAAATCAGCATTAATAATAAAAACAGAAGCAGCCTGTTTTTTTGATGGTTCTGCACTTTTAAATGTTTTATCTATTTTATTAACTAACGACTAAGCATATTGGAAATATGTTGACTTTTAATAAAACGAAAGTAGCTACTTTTTTGCTCATCTGACGACCTAGCCGGAACGGAAATCAACCCAACATTATAGGGGAAAGCCTCTGCTAATTTTAGAAAACAATGTAAAGTATTTCATTGATTCAGTCGAATTTCCTACTGAAACAAGCTATAATTTATGTAAGAGGGTGAAGATATGTTATCGCAAGCAAAGATTGAAGCATTATTAAAAAAATCACCAATTCAACGCCTTGCAACACAAGAGGAGAGAGAACAGTTCTTTGTGAAGCTTGAGCAGCAGCTACCTATGAGAAATGAATTGGCTGGAATTTTAAATAATCGTAAGCGATTAAAGCTTTTTGTCAATATTTCTAATACATCTCATTATAGCTTTCAACTAGAGCATCATGAGGCTTCATATATATTAAGTGACTCTTATTTTGTTAGACTTGATTAAAATGAAACTTTTTCAGCTTAGAATCGTATGTAAATAAAAGAGATAAATCGCAGGGGGTAAAACTTTTATGTCTGAATTCGACAACGACCTATTAAAATCAAAAGATCCATTTGCATCAGAAAATCCATTATTACAGCCTAATCCATTATTACAGGTGGAGCAAGAGCCAAAAAAACCAGTACTTGTTTCTGAGCAAGAGCTATCACAAATTGCTCAAAATCAACTTGCTTTAAAGCAAGATCCTGAGGTTCATGCATTAGCACAAAAAATTGATGTCAAAGACCAAATTGCTATGCTAGAGCTTGGAAAAGAAACTGCGAATGGTATTTCTACTTTTTCAGATAAAATGCTAGCAACGATGAAAACAAGTAAGCTTGAGGAATCAAGTGTATTATTAAATAATTTAAATAGAATTATGGATAAATTTGATCCTCAAGATTTTGCGGAGGATAAAAAAGGTGGCTTCCTTACTAAGCTGTTTAGTAAAGGAAAGGAACAATTAGAAAAGTTTCTATCCAAATATGACAGCATGAACAAGGAAGTGGATGTCATTTTCCGTGAGGTTCAAAAATACGAAGGTGAAATGAAACGTAATACAATTGATCTTGAAAATTTATATGATCAAAACTTAAATTACTTCCAAACTTTAAGTAAATTTATTGCGGCAATTGAAGTGAAAACAGATGAAGTACGTTCATCATTACCAGCACTTGAACAAAAAGCACAAACTGGTGATCAATTAGCGGCAATGGACTATGAAACGATGGTACGTGCCGTTGATTTACTAGAACAACGTCGTTATGATTTAGAAATGGCGCAACAAGTTTCATTCCAATCTGCTCCACAAATTCGATTAATGCAGCAAGGGAATAACCATTTAATCGCTAAAATTAACTCTGCGTTTGTGACGACAATTCCTATATTCAAGCAAGGGCTTATTCATGCGGTGACGTTAAAACGCCAAAAGCTTATTTCAGATTCAATGACTGAATTAGACCGTCGTACGAATGAAATGCTTGTACGAAATGCAGAAAATATAAGTAAAAATAGTGTTAATATCGCCCGTGCAGCTGGTAGCCCAAGTATTAAGATCGAAACCATTGAAACGACATGGCAAACAATTATGTCTGGTATTCAAGAAACGAAGCAAATTCAAGCAGAAACAGCTAAAAATCGTGAGGAAGGCCGTAAACGTATTGAACGTCTGCAGCTTGAATATGAGAAACTGAAAAAAATGTAATCGAAAAGCTTCTTGCATCTCTCTTCGCAAGAAGCTTTTTTACATTGACAAAATAGAAATTAATACGATAATTAGACCAATGAAAATTTTTTTCAAAGGAAGCGGAAAAATGTTAAACAAAGCTATGCCATTACACGAACTAATTAGTGATGGAGTGAAGAAAAATCTATGAACAAAATAAATCCAACTACATTATCGTGTGCAACGTTAAAAGATGGAACACTTTCTATTGATATAACAGAAACACTGATGCTGTTATCGCAAAGTCGCTATCAAGAATTGACACATATAGCTGAGCTATATAATGCTTTACATAAAGATTTAGATGAAAAGCATCATGTTCAGGAGCAGGAGCAAAAAAATTTAAAGAGACAAAATATACAGCTTATGGATGATATGCAAAAAATGAAGCAGCAAAATGCAGTCTTGCAAAAAAAGCTAATGGAATACAATTGTATCGTAGAAGAGCTGAAGGAGATCCGTAGACAAAATACAGAGCTATTAATTGAATTAAGTAAACATACTACTTTATCTAAGGAAAACCTGTCAGGTCCGTTAAAATCTATGATACGTGATATGCGGGAGCAGGGTGTTGGTATTAAAGAAATTCAGATTCGTATTAAACGTCAAATTAACCCTGATATTAGTTATAGTATGGTGCGTAAATATATTTCTGAGCTTGAATCTGAACATAAAGAGTAATGTCGATTTGTTAAAATTCGTCATTTACAGTTTCCAATCTAAGACCTATAATTAGTCTATTCTTCAAATGGAAATATAACGCAAAAACATATAGATTCAAAATAGAGTAGGAGAGTTAGAGGCAATGTCAAATGAGAAAAAAGGCGTTTTGGCGGCATTTTTAGCCTATGCTTTTTGGGGTGCATTTCCGCTTTATTGGAAATTGCTTGAGCATGTACCGAGTATGGAAATTTTATTATCGCGTGTCATTTGGTCTTTTGTCTTTACAGTACTAGCAGTAATAGTATTTAGAATGCGCAAAGATCTTATCGCAGACTTAAAATATTTGTGGTCACACCAAAAGCATTTTTGGCAGCTTGCGGGAGCTTCATTTGTTATTTCAATGAACTGGTATTTATATATTTGGGCAGTTACCCATAATCATTTAATTGAAACGAGCTTAGGCTATTATATTAATCCCTTACTGTCAGTTATTTTTGGGGTTATTTTCTTTAAAGAAGCACTTAGTCGTGCGCAATGGGCAGCTACAGGAATTGCCTTTATCGCTGTAATTATTTTAACGATTAATTATGGGTCAATCCCATGGGTAGCACTTCTTATTGCTTTATCCTTCGCCATTTACGGTGTTCTAAAAAAGAAAATTACGCTGGATGCGACAAGAGGTCTAGCCATTGAAACGTTATTTATTCTACCGTTTGCTTTAGGCTACTATATTTACCTTTTTACAACGAACCAAGCATCATTTTTACATGTTGATGTGAAAACAGACATCCTCATGATTGTGAGTGGTATAGTGACAGCAGTGCCATTAATTTTATTTGCGAAAGGTGCTCAAAATATTCCACTCTATTTATTAGGCTTTATTCAATACGTATCACCAACGATTGTGTTAGTTTTAGGGATCGTACTTTATAAAGAACCGTTTAGTCAAATAGAGCTATTAGCATTTAGTATTATTTGGGCAGCCTTACTACTGTTTTCAGGTTCGAAAATCATTGAAGTGAGAAGAGCTCATCATAAATCAGCCTAAAAAAGGACTTGTAGATATTTTCTACAGGTCCTTTTTGTATATTCCATAAAAATTAAGCTATTCTATCTTTAACTCAGATAAAAAATGTCACGAATGAATTTCGTTTACAATGAAAGAGGAGAAACTACTTTATGGATTTTCACTATACAGTCACATCAAATAAAACGATTGAAGAAACAATTTCAGCTATAGCATTAAATTTAAAAAAACATAAATTTGGCGTTTTATGGGAGCTCAACTTGACTGAAACGCTGCATAAAAAAGGCGTAGATAGTTTTAAAATGCCTTATAGAATTCTCGAGGTTTGTAATCCGGTAGAGGCTGCGAAGGTACTTGGTCATAATGCATTAGTTGGATACTTTCTGCCGTGTAAGATAACGGTTTATGAAGATGCAGAGAAAACGAAAATCGGCCTTCCAAAACCAACTGCGATGATAGGTTTGTTAAATGACCCAGAATTAAAATTAATTGCTGAAAAAATTGAAAAGATTTTAATTGATGTATTAGAGAAAAGCAAATGATGAATAGTAATAAGGAACTTTACTTTTCTGCCAGCATATAGTAATATTATGTCAATCAATTAGATAACAATGATGAATATTATAAATAAATGAGAGGTGCTTTTGATGAGTGCGGTAGGTTCTAAATAGGAACAACTTAATGAAGTAAATTTAATGACGACAGGGGATTTGTGTCATAAAGTGACCCCTTATTTAGTCGTGGATTTATTTCGATACCTATGAAGATACCTACAATACTTTATAAAGCGTGTAATGGTCTGAAAATGCTTCATTTTGATTGAAGTCTTTTTCACGATGCTTTTTACACATGCCTTGTAATGTAAAAGCTGTGGGATCCCCGCAGCTTTTTTGTTTTTTAATTGAATATAAAGGTTTTCAAACTATTTGTTGAGGTGTCCCTACAAAGGGAAGGACAGTTGTCGTAACCTTGGTGAGACTTCACCTAGTGCTTCACTCCAACATTAGATGTAGAACCAATTTAAAATCATTGCTATCTAATGAGTAGGTATCTTCATGAATGATTATGGAAAAATCATAGTGAGTAGAATTTAAAATGAATCATTCTACTTTTGAGAAGTTACAATACAATGAATTGAAGGATATCGTTAAATCATACTGTGTTAGTGGATTAGGTAAACAGTTATTAGATAAATTAACGCCGAGCCCAAATTTGACAGTTGTTAAAAATCGTTTGAATGAAACGACTGAGGCACGAGCGATTTTAGATGCGGAAGGTCATGTCCCGTTTTTAGGGGTATCCAATATTGACAACACGATTAAAAAACTTGAAAAAGGGATAATTTTAGACCCTAGTGAACTGGTTAGCATCTCTGACTTTTTAAGAGGCTGTAGAAAAATTAAAAAGTTTATGCTGGAGAAGGAATTTTTTGCACCAGTACTTGCATCCTATGCAAATTCGATGTCTGAATTTAAAAGTGTAGAAGAGGAGATTAACTTTGCTATTAAAGCAAATCGTGTTGATTCAGCTGCTAGTAGAGAGTTAAAGCGTATCCGAAATCATATCGAAACAACAGAGGAAAAAATTAAAGAGCGCCTAACTAAATTTTTAAATAATAGTGCCAATAAAACATATATCCAGGAATTTTTTATTAGTAAGAAGGATGATCGATACACGATTCCCATTAAGGCTTCCTATAAAAATCATGTGCAAGGGACAATAGTAGAGGTTTCATCTAAAGGTGCAACGGTCTTTATGGAGCCAAGTACAGTAGGTAAATTAAATGTGGAATTGGCCACTTTGAAAGCAGAGGAAGCGGTGGAGGAATATCAGATTTTGGCGACATTATCTGGGCTACTGATGGAAAATATCCGTGAAATCAACATCAACATGGAATTGATTAGCCAATATGATATGGTGTTTGCCAAAGCTAAGTTTAGCAAGCACATTGGAGGAGTTGAACCAAGCTTAAATGATTATGGCTATATTAAGCTCGTAAATTGTAAGCATCCACTGTTAACAGGGAAGGCGGTGCCACTTCATTTTGAAATTGGTAAAGACTATCGCAGCTTAATCATTACAGGACCGAATGCTGGTGGTAAAACCGTTGTCCTAAAAACCATTGGCTTGTTAACATTGGCTACTATGTCAGGCTTCCATATTGTTGCAGATAAAGGTACAGAAATAGCTGTATTCGATCATATTTTTGTAGACATTGGTGATAATCAAAGTATTGAAAATGCACTTAGTACGTTCTCATCCCATATGAAAAATCTTTCGGATATAATGAGGGCATCTAATAATAATACTCTTTTACTATTTGATGAAATAGGAAGCGGTACGGAACCGAATGAAGGAGCGGCACTGGCGATTTCTATTTTAGAGGAGTTCTATCATATGGGCTGTATGACAGTGGCAACTACTCACTATGGAGAAATTAAGCGTTTCTCTGAAATGCATAGTGATTTTATGAATGCGGCTATGCGTTTTAATAGTGAAACTTTAGAACCTTTGTATAAATTAGTTATCGGAACATCTGGAGAAAGTAATGCGCTATGGATTTCTAAGAAAATGAATATACGTGAAACAGTATTGCAAAGAGCGAAGGGCTATATTGACAATAAGGATTATCATCTAGAACAAGTAAATGACAGTAAAATCAGGAAGCCTAAGATTGAGCAAGAGAGAACCAAAGCAAAGTATGACTTTAAAAAGGGAGATCGTGTGAAGCTGTTAGATCATGATGACGTTGGAATTGTTTATCAAGAAATGGATAATTTCTATAATGTTGTTGTTTTCTACGAGGGAGAATTTATAAATGTAAATGTCAAGCGTTTGGCATTAGAGCTTCCGGCAACAGAATTATACCCAGAAGGATATGATGTAGAGACATTGTTTGTGGATTATAAAGAACGAAAGCTTCAGCATGACATAGAGCGCGGTTCGAGAAAAGCCCTTCGCAAGATTCAGAAGGAAATAAAGAGAGATAAATCGAGCTAATAATATGAAGGGATTACACATAAATTTTAAAGTGTGCAATCCCTTTTATTTATTGAACCGAGTTAATTTGTGCTTTTATTGAATAATAAGTTTCTTCAATTTTTTGTTTATAGGGTAGATCAATTAAATCCTGAGAATCCATATAGGCCATTTTGGCGATTTCGTAGGCAGTTGTTAATTCACCGAAGTGTGCATAGCAAAGAGCTTTATAAGAAAAACACTCATTAAAGACTAATATGTCAAATGGATGTAAGATGAATGGGGGAATGTTTGTTAAATGTTCAAATGCTTCTTTAGCCTCTTCATATCGGGCTAGCAAATATAAGGATTTTCCTTTTTCCGCATAGTAAAGATTTTTATCAAATTTAATCGATCCCATATCCATAAGTGGACGAAACCGCTCTATTTCCGCTAGTGCCTTTTCATAATCATGAGTGAAATTGTTATAATAATGCGCTCGTAATGTGAAAATAAAGGCATCTACTTCCACTTGTTCCGCAAAAACTCGATACTGCTCAAGTTTTTTTATCAAATGTTCTGCTTGCTCAAAATCGTTGTCAGCCATAGCACAAAACGCTGCAATACGATACATATCATCTATATAAGAGTAAAATTGATTTTTATGTGCATTGGCAATTGTCTCTTTAACGAGTTGTTTACCGGCTTCATGTTCTCCGACTGCTAATTGAAAAACACTAATATAATAAGCCATTTTTCCGGCATCTCGTGAATCTAATTGATAATTTTCTTGCTCAGCTTCTTCTTTAGCTTGTAAGATACAGGAATACGCCATTTTATAGTTTCGACCTTCTGTGAATATGGCCGACTGTAATATATAGGTTTCAAACCAATGGCTCAGTAAGTTAATTTCTTTAAACATGAAGCGTGCTTGTTGGAGTGGTGACTCCCATGTTGTTAATCCCATTTGATATTGTGCTGTTGCGTAAATATACAGTAAACGACCAGCTTCATAGCCAAGTGGAAGATCTTCTACATAAGGGTTAATCATCTCTATGATTTGCTGCAGATTTTCTGTATTACCTAGTTTTATTTCTGCATATATAGTCTCCACCTGCTCTAAAAGATGACGTATCGTAGAAGGTGCTATTTCTTCAAGTAATTCACTTGCTTTTACCTTTAAACGCTCCGCAATATATTCAAGACTTTCCATCGAAGGTTTGGCCTTATCATTTTCAATTTGACTTAACATACCTTTTGTTAGACGTTCACCAGCAAGTTCCTCTAATGTTAATTTTCGTTCTTTCCTTAATTTGCGAATTCGTGTGCCTAAAGAGTCCACTTCCTCGCCTCCTTTTTAAATCATGTCCTTTGTTTAATTATATTAAACTTTTTGTTGCGTGAAAAGTGGGAGGTATGTTATATTTTGTTTAATTAAATTAAACTTTTTAGTATAATTAAAAATACGGAGGGATTTTAGATGAGTGAAGAGCAAAAATATAAAAAGGCGACGTATCATTTATGGACATTCACAACCAGTAAAATGATCTCGTTGTTAGGGTCACATGTATTGTCATTTGGGATAGGTTTATATATTTTGGCACTGACAGGGTCAGCGATGAGTTTTGCGACAACTATGATATGTTCCATTTTGCCTCGTGCATTAGTCGCGCCTCTGGCAGGGTATGTAGCTGATAATTATTCAAAGAAACGCACGATTTTATTAGCACAAGCAGGAACGATCTTGACCGTTACTGGGCTACTACTTTATACAGAAATGGTCGGTTTGTCAGTTTATGCCATTTATATAGCAACTGTTTTTAATACAATATGCTCAGCCTTTTCAGGTGTAACATTTTCTTCCTCTATCGCAACACTAGTAAATCCAGAACGCCTACAGAAAGCAATGTCATTCAATCAAATGTCAGTGTCATTAGCAGCAATTGGTGGGCCAGTAATCGGGGGAATGATGTATGGATTTTTCTCCATGAAAGCATTTTTGCTTGTACACATGGTGGCCTATGTGATTGCATTTTGCTTAGAAGCAACAATGAATTTTACTCTCTATAGTACAAGAGATCAGGCTATAGAAAAGGAAAAAATGTGGGCTGGGCTTGTTAGTGGCTTTCGCTATATTAAGCTACAAAAAGTTGTTAAAACAGTAATGTGGCTTTCATTATGGATTAATTTGTTTTTCTCTGCCATTGTTATTGGGGGGACCTATATTATTATTGAATTACTAAAAGTAAAATCAACTCATTTTGGTTTTATTGAAGCTTCAGGTGCAGTAGGTATGCTTGTTGCTTCCCTCATTTTCGCTACACGGAAAGAGGTTAAGGCGCCACTACGTTTTTCTAAAATCAGCTTATTGCTGTTGGCTAGCATCTTAGGGCTGGCGGTTGTTCCATTAGTAACGAATTTATCCTATTTAGCTATTGTTATCTTTTATATTGTAATCTACTTTATTTTCGCTATTTTTGAGATGGGGATTAACATGCCAATTGGGGTTTATATGCAAAGGCTGATTTCAGAAGAATATCGTGGACGCGTATTGGGATTAATGGAAACAATGGCAATGTCAATGATGCCGATTGGTATGGTCGTTTACGGCATCTTGTACGATACATTCCCAGCAACGGTTATTTTACTTGTCACAAGTGTCATTATCGTGACGATATCACTAGTTATGCTACGAACATCTGTCTTAAAAGAAGCACATCCAGAGTTTTATGAACAAAAGAAGATAGTAACTGAGAGTGTTGCTAATTAATGTAACAGCGAAATTGCGCAGTTTTATCAGCGATTAATGGGAGTTTACCAGCTATAATAGCGGTTTTATCGGCGATTAGTGGGAGTTTATCAGCGATAATAGCAGTTTTATCAGCGATTAATGAGAGTTTATCAGCGGTAATAGCAGTTTTGTCAGCGGTTCGTAACCATCTATCAACGAGATTATATAGCAACATACAAAACCAGGCATTTCTTCAATGTTGAAGTATGCCTGGTTGATTGGTTTTACTGATCCTCAATCACAATATAAGTGGCTTTAATTGGTCCATGTACACCAACGATCAAAATCATTTCGATATCTGCCGAATTACTTGGTCCTGTTATAAAGTTAATGCAGGAAGCAATTTGTTCGCCATTTCTAACTTTTTCGCTAATCCAACGAGCCGCTTGTGTCATTCGTGGAACAATGGTACTTTTAGGAATTAAAATAATAGACTTCTCTGGTAAAAAGCTAACTGATCTACCTTTATCCTTATCACTAAAAAGTACAGCAGTTCCTGATTCTGCTAATGTAATTTCACTGATTGTAATGCCAATGTTAGCTTTTTCAGCTTGTCGAATATTTTCCTCTGGTTGCTCAGAATCCCATTCGTACAGTTGAATATTTTCTTGAGGCCATTGCTCGGTCATTAATTTTCCTAGACCATAGTTTTGGAAACGCTCATCTTTCCATGTTATAACAGATTGACCTCCATAATTTCCAATTACTTTTTGTAAATCTGCAGGAAGATTAGCTGTATTTGTAATGACAATATCCGTATGAATATTTTTGCATTGTTCAACTAAAACCTCTAGTAACTCAACTTTTGTCGCTTCATTTAGGACGCGATCTTGAGGGTTATATTGCCATGTAGGTCGTACGATTTCTATTTTTGGTGTACGTCCAAGCTGTTTCGCAATGTTTGCTAAAAATACATCTCTATTTTCAATAGTACCTGTCATCATTCATCGCCTCCTTTTTGGCGGTGTTTAAACCAGTCACGGAAATTATCTTTATTGGGGGCAGGAAAATCCCTTGCTTCCGTCCATGCTTTTAGTGGGCCTGGGCCTTTAGAAATTTTTTGATCTTTTGTAAATGGAGCCATTGCTGGTGAAGCCATTTTTGTCGCCATTTTATATAGGGCAGAGGAGGAAGCACCTAGACCAAAGGCCTTCATTAGTAACTTTTCCGATACAGGTGCCTTTCCTTCGTTTTCGACAATTACTTGCCGATGTCTATGAATAAGCTGATGTAATGGTATTTTGACAGGACAAGCATCTGTACAGGCGCCGCATAATGTGGAGGCATATGGCAACTCTTTAAAATCTTCATAGCCACCTAATAATGGTGAAAGAACGACACCTACTGGCCCAGAATAGATAGAACCATAAGCATGTCCGCCAACATGTCGATAAACAGGGCAAGCGTTAACACAAGCTGCACAGCGAATACATTGTAAAATAGGCTGGAATTCACTGCCTAAAATATCAGAACGTCCATTATCAACAATTACTAAATGGAATTCCTCTGGTCCATCTGTGTCACCTTCATCTTTGATCCCTGTTAATGTGGTAATATAGCTTGTTAGCTTTTGCCCAACTGCGCTTCTTGTTAATAAGCTTACTAGTACTTCCATCTCTTCAAATGTTGGAACAATTCTCTCCATTCCCATTACCGTAATTTGTGTTTTCGGCAAAGCTGTTACTAAATCTGCGTTCCCTTCATTTGTCACGAGCGTAATCGAGCCACTCTCTGCAATAGCAAAGTTACAGCCTGTAATGCCAATGTCTGCTGTTAAATATTCATTTCTTAATTTTTCACGTACATATAGAGCTAGTTCTTCAGGCTTTTCGGTTTTCTCATAACCTTGTTTTTCTTTAAAAACGTCACGAATCTGCTCCTTATTTTTATGCATAGCTGGAGCAATGATATGAGATGGTGGCTCATGATCATCTACTTGCAAAATGTACTCTCCAAGATCTGTTTCAATAACTTCACACCCGAGCTTTTCTAAAGCGGCGTTTAAATCAATTTCCTCCGTCACCATAGATTTTGATTTTACAATTTTAGCAGCATTCTTTTTTTTCGCGATACTTTGAATGTAGTCTGTCGCTTCTTTCGCTGTTTGCGCAAAGTAAACATGTCCACCTCTTTTAGAGACGTTTTCACTTAGCTGATATAAGTAATAATCTAAGTTCTCCAGCACATGCTTTCGAATTTCTTCGCCGTGAGAGCGCCATTCCTCCCAATGTCCGAGCTCATCAGCTTGTTTTAGCCGACGTGTTTGTAAGCGCTCCTGTGCGCTTGACACAGCTCCGCGCATAAACGTATTTTCTAATTCTTTCGTTACACGATGATTAAAGCGTTCATCACTTGTTTTCATGGACATTTCTTTTACCCCCTCTTAGTGACAATTTAATACTTCCGCAATATGCATGACTTTAATAGGCTTACCTTGTCGATTAATTCGACCACCAATATTGATTAAGCAACCTGCATCAGCTCCGATTAAAATGTCTGCACCTGTTTCTTCAACATTTTGTACTTTTTCATTAACCATTTCTCCAGAAATATTGCCCATTTTTACTGAAAATGTTCCGCCAAATCCACAGCATCTTTCTTTTCCTGGGAGTTCTACATACTGTAGTCCTTTAACTTGATTTAATAGTTTAAACGGTGCATCTGTAACTCCGAGTAGACGTGTCATATGACAGGAAGTATGATAAGTAGCCTGGCCCTCTAAATGTGCTCCTACATCCTCGACTTTTAATATATCTACGATAAACTCTGTAAATTCATATGTTTTATCTGCTAATGCTTGCGCTTTTGGCTCCCAAACAGGATCTCCCTTAAACACTTCTGGGTATTCCTTAAACATATAAGCGCAGGAACCAGAAGGGGAGACAACGTATTCGGCATGTTCAAACGCTGTAATCATTTTTTTTATAGCATTTTTAGATTCTTTTACATAGCCACTATTGTAGGCAGGCTGCCCACAGCAAATTTGATTTTCAGGAAAGTCTAGGTCACAACCGAGCCTTTCAAGAACTTCTACTACAGCTTTTCCTACATCACCTTGAAACATATCAACTAAACAAGTCGCAAAAAGTGTTACTTTCATGAGAATCGCTCCTTTTCATCTTTATTACCCGTAACTCAACAGGTCATCTGATGACTTTGTTTTTATATTACTACAATTGTACAGATGAATAAAAGGTGTTTATTATTAATTTTCGAAAAATTCAAAAACTGCCTATAATAAAAACTAGGCAGCTGCTGTTATTTCATCGATTCAGTTGTTTCGAAATATTGCATTAAGACCTTTTCCACATTACTTAAATGTGAAGCCATAGCATGTTTTGCGAGCTCTTCATTTTGCTGTTTAATCGCGAGGAAGATTTGCATATGTTCATCATACAGCTTTTCGCTCGTAATTTTTTTAGAGTACAACCAAATTCGACGTGTCTCTTTCATCGTTTCAATCATTAAACCTGAAACCTGGTCCAATATAGTTGTAAGTAGGGGGTTTTGAGATGCTGCAGAAATGGCCGCGTGAAATTGAAAATCCACTTTCTCTCCTAGCTCTCCATCTCCTTGTACTCGTTTCATCTCATCCAAAATTTGCAACATGGACTGTATGTCTTCTTCTGTTCGATGAATAGCTGCGCTAGCCGCTGTGCCTACTTCGATAATTTTACGTACTTCTAACAAATTTGAGATATCTTGCTTATTTGTTAAAATGGCAGTAGATAAGGGGAAATCGAGTTGATTGGATTGATTACTTTTAACAAATGTACCTGAGCCTTGTTTAATTTCAATAAGTCCCATTGCTTTTAAAGCGGAAAGAGCTTCTCGGATGGCAGATCTGCTTACTTGTAATTGTTCAGCAAGTTGTTCTACTGAATCAAGTCGGTCACCCGGCTTCAGTTCGCCAGCTCTAATTTTTTCATAGAGGATTTCAGATACTTCCTCATATATTTTTTTCGGTTTAATTTTTCTTAATTCCAAGGACTACACCTCATTTATCTCTATCAATGCTCTATTGTTTTTTAATTATACATGAAGAAAGTTAATTTACTAACTATTAACAGTAAATAAAAAAGGGTACTACAACTCTGCAAGGAGCGGTAGGTAACGGCTTTACAACAGCACTCCATAGCTCTGTAGCTAGTGCCTTTTGGATTCGTTTAGAAGGACATAACTTGAATTGCGGAATTATGGTGAATTTTGTTGACAGATAATATAAGGGGGCGCATAATGCAAAAGTACATTTGCAAATACACTTTGATTTAATAAGGTCTGAAAATTAAATAAGTATGATAATATGATGGAACTTCACTTTTTTAACACCTTTTTGCCATGAAACGTTCACAAACAAGAAGGGCGCAATTTACAGTGATTTTTGGTACGATGGAGACAGTAACTGTAAGGAGCGAGTGAGAAAATATGGGAACTGATATTAACGTATTTTTAGCTTTAGGTGCAGGGTTTTTAAGTTTTATTTCACCTTGTACTCTACCGCTGTATCCGGCATTTTTATCATACATAACAGGTATGTCATTAGATGAGCTAAAATCGGAACGAGGTATGATGCAAAAACGTGCAATTTTGCACACCCTGTTCTTTTTACTAGGATTTTCAATCATCTTTATTTTGATTGGTCTAAGTGCATCATTAGCAGCCGAGTTCTTCCTTAATTATAAAACATTATTACGTCAGGTTGGAGCCATTTTAATCGTTGTATTTGGATTAATGATTGTGGGATTACTGCAAATTGACTTTTTAATGAAGGACCGAAAATTCCAATTTAAAAACCGACCATCGGGTTATTTGGGATCGGTATTAATCGGAATAGCCTTTGCGGCTGGTTGGACGCCTTGTACAGGTCCAATTTTAGCATCGATTATTGCATTAGCAAGTGCAAATCCAACAGCAGGATTTAGCTATATGTTAGCTTATTATTTAGGTTTTGCGATTCCGTTCTTCGTGTTATCTTTCTTTATAGCACGTATGACTTGGATTCGTACACACAGCCAAAAAATCGTGAAAATCGGCGGTTATATTATGATTGTCGTTGGTGTATTGTTATTCTTTGACGGATTATCGTATTTAACACGCATTTTACAGCCTATTTTTGGTGGATTTACAGGCTTCTAATCTGCTAAACTAAAGAGGCAATACCGTACTTTAACGTGGAGGGAGATGAACATGTGCCTACAGTTTTAGTAGTGGATGATACGCTTTTTATGCGTGTTGCAATAAGTAATATGTTTACTGAATGGGGTTATGAGGTAGTCGGCAAGGCAGTGAATGGTAAAGAAGCTGTGGCGATGTATCGTGAGTTACAACCAGATCTAGTAACGATGGATGTAACAATGCCCGTTATGACAGGTATAGCAGCAGTAAAAGAAATCATCCCTGAATTTCCAGATGCAAAAATAATTATGATTACAGCTTTAGGACAACAAAAGTTAGTCGTGGAAGCAATTGAAAGTGGTGCAAAGGATTTTATGACAAAGCCTTTCGAGCCAGAAAGATTAAAAGCTGTAGTTGATCAATTACTTGGACAAAATTGTTAATGACATTAGAGGAGGAAATTTTATGTTTGACAATATCCCTTCTCAATATTATGTAATAGGTTCAACCATAATGGCCATTTTTATGGGTACCTTTGTCATGGTTATTCGTATGCGTGCATCTAAGAAACCGACAAATGAGAAGAAAATTATCATTCCACCTATTGCGATGTCTTCAGGTGCGTTAATGTTTTTATTCGAACAATTTCGAGTGCCATCCATGCAAATCCTTGAAGCGGCAGCAGTCGGCATGGTGTTCTCAACAATCTTAATTGCCACTTCTAAATTTGAAGTAAAAGGTCAAGATATTTATTTAAAACGTTCAAAAGCATTCGTTTTTATATTAATCGGACTGTTAGTATTCCGTGTAATTGCAAAAATGATATTAAGTAGCTCCATCGACGTTGGTGAATTAGCAGGAATGTTTTGGATTTTAGCGTTCGCTATGTTACTCCCTTGGCGAATCGCAATGCTTGTTCAATTTATTAAAATCAAAAAAACAGTTCCGCTAAAGAATATTTAATAGGAAGACTACACTAGAGATTTCATCTAGTGTAGTTTTTTTTTGCGCGTAGTTTGGCTGATGGATAGAGCGGTCCGAGCGATAGAGAGGCTTGGCAAAGTGAAGGATAGAAATCAGAGCGACGGATGGAGTTGCCAAATTGACGGATAGAAAGACAAAAGCGACGGAAAGAAGAGTCAAAGTGACGGATAGAAATTAGAACGACGGATAGGATTGCCGGAACGACGGAAAGAAAGACAGAAACGAAGGAAAGAAGAGCCAAAGTGACAGATAGAAATTAGAACGACGGATAAAGTTGCTGGAGCGACGGAAAGAATCGACCAAGCGACGGAAAGAAGAGTCGAAGTGGCGGATAGAAATTAGAACGACGGATAGGATTGCCGGAACGACGGAAAGAAAGACAGAAACGACGGAAAGAAGAGCCAAAGTGGCGGATAGAAATTAGAGCGACGGATGGAGTTGCTGGAGCGACGGAAAGAATCGACCAAGCGACGGAAAGAAGAGTCGAAGTGGCGGATAGAAATTAGAACGACGGATAGGATTGCCAAATTGACGGATAGAAAGTCAAAAGCGTCGGATGAAAGAGTGAAAGTGAAGGATAGAACTCAGAGCGACGGATAAAGTTGCCGGAACGACGGATAGGATTGCCGGAACGACGGAAAGAAAGACAGAAACGACGGAAAGAAGAGCCAAAGTGGCGGATAGAAATTAGAGCGACGGATGGAGTTGCTGGAGCGACGGAAAGAATCGACCAAGCGACGGAAAGAAGAGTCAAAGTGACGGATAGAAATTAGAACGACGGATAGGATTGCCGGAACGACGGAAAGAAAGACAGAAACGACGGAAAGAAGAGTCAAAGTGACGGATAGAAATTAGAGCGACGGATGGAGTTGCCGGAGCGACGGAAAGAAAGACAAAAGCGACGGAAAGAATCGACCAAGCGACGGAAAGAAGAGTCAAAGTGACGGATAGAAATTAGAACGACGGATAGGATTGCCGGAACGACGGAAAGAAAG
>NZ_JBLLLQ010000001.1:60963-117068 GCF_047737915.1 Lysinibacillus sp. NPDC056185 | reverse complement strand
AAGACAGAAACGACGGAAAGAAGAATCAAAGTGACGGATAGAAATTAGAGCGACGGATGGAGTTGCTGGAGCGACGGAAAGAATCGACCAAGCGACGGAAAGAAGAGTCAAAGTGAAGGATAGAAATCAGAGCGACGGATAGAATTGCCGAAGTGACGGAAAGAGTCGTCCAAGCGACGGAAAGAAGAGCCAAAGTGAAGGATAGAAATCAGAGCGACGGATAGAATTGCCGAAGTGACGGAAAGAGTCGTCCAAGCGACGGAAAGAAGAGTCAAAGTGGTGGATAGAAATCAGAGCGACGGAAAGAATTACCGGAACGACGGAAAGAAGAGTCAAAGTGGTGGATAAGAATCCTGTACTTTTATAGTACGGGATTCTTTGCGCATGTACGTTTTTAAATTCACATTTCCCTCGCAAAGCGAATGATAGAGCAGTCAAGTATATCGCTGAACCGGCTTTTATTGAACTGAAGGAAATTTTTCTAAAAACGCTGCACAAATCAGTGTGCAGCATATTATCAATCAAATAGATAATCATATGGGGTGATGTCAATTGCATTTCCTCTAATTTTTTGCGTAAAAATTTATGGTCGCGTTTAAGGAAAGTGAATGCGAAGTTTGTGCAAATTTGCGAAGGATTTTCGAATTAAGGTGAAGCCTTGTGTAGCATTTTTTATCAACCACACATATAATGATACTATACAGTATCGTATTATAAATGGAGGGGTGTAGAAAATGAATCAAAAAAATGTGTATAAACGTAGATGGTGGGCATTATCTGTATTGATCATTGGTTTGCTAGTGATAGGGTTTGATACAACTATTCTTACTGTGGCTTTACCTGTGTTTGTGAAAGAATTGGATGCAAGTACAACGGATCTACAATGGATTATGAATATTTATATTTTGTTTTTAGCAGCATTTCTTTTGTCCGCGGGCAGTATTGGTGATAAGTATGGAAGGAAAAAGGTATTGCTTATAGGATTAATTCTGTTTGGAATTACATCCATCATGGCTGGAATGTCGGATAGTACAGAAATGTTAATCGTCGCAAGAGCTTTAATGGGAATAGCAGCAGCTATTATGTTGCCATTAACGATGTCTATTGTACCCACTATCTTTCCTAATAATGAAAGGGGAAAAGCCATTTCTATCTGGGCAGCCGGAATGGGAGTTGGATTGTTAATCGGGCCTCTAGTTGGCGGATTTTTACTTGAACATTACGCATGGGAATCTATTTTCTTTGTTAATTTGCCAATTATCGCTGTCACTTTAGTAGGTGTTATTTTCCTTGTACCTGAATCAAAGGATACCGCTAGTCCTAAATTAGATTGGAGTGGCATGATACTTTCCGGACTTGGCCTTATGCTAATCGTTTATGGAATAACAGAAGGACCTGAAAAAGGCTGGCTTAGTTGGGAAACGTTACTTTCCATAATTATTGGTCTAATATTATTGATCTTCTTTGTTATGTATCAAAGAACAATCAAACATCCGATGCTTGATTTATCCCTATTTAAAAATAAACGTTTTACGTGGGCGACTGTAGCCGGTTGTGTTGTTATGTTTGTTTTATCTGGTTTACTCTTTTTTGTTACACAATATATGGTATTCTTCTTTAACCTTACACCTCTCGAAACAGGTGTAAGACTGATGCCATTTATCGGGGCATATGTTGTTGGTACATTAATTAGTAATGGGATTACTAGTAAGATTGGAACGAAGTGGATAATCGTGGCTGGATTATTTGTGACAGCGGTCGGTTTGTATATCATGTCTATGCTTAATGGTGACAGCACATATAGTAATCTAGTCGTAAGTTTCATCGTCATAGGTTTTGGAATGGGATTAATGCTTGCCCCTGCAATGGATGCAGTGATGGAATCGATGCCACTTCAGGAAGTTGGAATTGGTTCAGCTGTGAATAATGCCCTTCGGCAGGTAGGTGGTACTCTCGGAATTGCCTTAATGGGAAGTGTCATTACCTATAATTATGAACGTGATTTAGCTAACTCACTAAATCAAATGCCTAATTCATTATTAAAACATGCACAACAATCAATCGGTGCAGCTAAACAAATAGCACTAAAACTTGAAATGCCGATGAAGGAACAGTTATTAACACATGCAGGAAATGCCTTTCTTGACGGGATGAAAATAGCTTTGATAATTGGTATCATAGTTACTATCGTAGGTATCATTACAACAATACTATTTCTGCCATCATTTAAAGAAAAAAAGTAACTTGTAGGAGACTAAAATATGAAAATATCTGATTATACGAAAAAAAGTCCGGGTCGGCCCCGTAGTAAAAAATCACATGAGGCTATTCTTGCGGCGACAAGAGAGATATTAAGGAATGAGGGTGTACATGGGTTAAGCATTGAGGGGGTTGCAAAGGCGGCTAGCGTTGGAAAAATGACCATATATAGACATTGGAAATCAAAGGAGGAATTGATTTCCGAAGCAATTGGTACCATAGCTGATGAGATTGAGATACCCGACACAGGAAATTTCTTAATTGATTTTACTACGGTTCTCCATGGAATGGTTGATGTTGCGAACGATGCGGCAATTTCATCACCTCATACGTTGAAAAAAATAGTGTCTGGAATGATCGAAAATCCTGCCTTGATGGAAGTCTATAAGGAGCAATTCATCATCCCTAGAAGAAAAGTGCTCATAGAAATTATAGAAAAAGGAATAGAAAGAGGTGAAATTGATCGTGATATTAATATTGACCATCTTATCGATATTATAGGCGGATCCTATTTTTACACCATTTTAATTAATGACGAGCAAATATCGGCAGATGCTTGGATAGAACGAATTAAACCAATTATCGTGAATGGCATTGCACCAAAGAAATAGAAAAGAATTCGATTGTGAAGTGACCCCAAAAGTTTAACATAAATGCTATAAACCGTTTCTCACACCAATTGTTATGTTTGTTCGTTTAGCATTTGTGGAGATCAACTATGTAGCAATCATAAAAGCATTAAAAATACGAGAAGAGAGAGCTGTAAAGGCCTAAAATTATTCTAGACTACCAGAAGAACTAATTAAGTATTTGATCAAACTTAACTAAGGTCAGTAAAAACGCTGCACATATCATTGTGCAGCGTACCATTAATCAAACAAATGTTCATATGGGGCGATGTCAATTTGCATTTCATCTAATTTTTTGCGTAAAAATTTATGGTCGCGCTTAGGTGTTGCTTGGATATAGCCACGAATAATCAAATCATGGTTTATGGCAGGTGCCTTTTCTTCTAAAGCAAGCTCGCCAATTTTTCCTGCTATTTTTTCCTTAGCTACTTGTCTAAATAGCTCAGGTACAGGACTTACAAGTTCATATAAAAGCTCCTTCTCAGGTTGTCCCCATAAATGAATGGTTTTATCTAAATAATACTCTTGCCAATCTAAATCAGATTTACCGTCCTGCTTCGGTAATGCCTTTAAAAATTTGCGGAACATGAAAAATCCGCCTATCGCCATAAATGAAATAAGCACAACTACCCAAAATAGGATAAACCATAAAAACCAACCAGTTAACAAATCGTTCACCTCTTCGCCTTCTCTTACTCTATTATAAAAGCTTGCAGAAAAAAATCCATCCTAAATGTCCCTTTTTTAGCAATAAGTCAGTATATATTGTGTAAAGGAGGTGACGCTCATGGCAAAAGTCAATTTCGTAGGTGCTACACTACGCTTAAAGTATGTCGCTGGACACAATGCACAAAACGAGCCCATGTTTACAATTAAAACGTACCGCAATTTAAACGGCTCGCATTCAGCAGAAGATTTAGTAGAGGTAGCAAAGGCTATTGCAAGTCTATCTTCACACGCACTAGATAGCATTGTAAAACAAGAAACAACAGATTTATCCTAAGGGGGGAAAGCTATGACACAAGTTTTAGAGCTGCAATTTGAGACAGCAGCAGGGAAAACGACAACGATAGCGATTGATGCGCCGAAGCCGAATGTATCAGCGGAGGAAATTCAACAGGTCATGCAAACGATCATCGCTAAAAATGTTTTTGATGGACAAGCTAGTGCTCTGGTTGCAATGACTGGGGCTCGCATCGTTGATCGACAAGTAAGAGAATTTGAATTAGAGATCGAATAGTCACAAAATGGTCTTTGCAGAATTTCCTGCAAGGACCATTTTCGACAATAATGGTTTTAATAAGCTTAGTGTGAAGGAGGGGTCAACATGGAACAGTGGTTAAACATGATATCAGATATCGGTTTTCCTATCTTAGTGTCGTTTTATTTACTGCACCGAGTAGAAGTTAAATTAGATGCAATCCATGATGCACTGGTTTCCTTAAAGTGAAATCTATTTCACAAAGATGTACGAAAGCTGTCACTTGAGTGTCCTTGCCAATATTTACATCGTACGATAGGATGAGGATAGTGTAAGTAGGGAGCGTGTTAAAGATGAGAAATAAAATAATTGGGCTTGTTCTACTTTTTGCATTAGCTGCAGTGCTCAGTGCGTGTGGAAATACAAAATTTAAAGCAGATTATAGCTTGGAGTTACCAGATTTTGAACATGTCGATCAACGCGGAGAAAAAGTTTCTTTAGATAGTTTAAAAGGGAAACCGTGGATTGGTATGTATATTTTTACAAATTGTACATCGATTTGCCCACCAATGACCTTTAATATGACGCAAGTTCAAGAAAAGCTGAAGAAAAAAGGTGTGGAAGATTATAATATTGTTGCGTTTTCAATTGATCCTGATGTAGATAAGCCAGAAATATTAGCTAAGTATTTAGGCAAATATAATGTTCCAGATGAATCAAAATGGAATCTACTTACTGGATATTCACAAAAATATATCGAACAGTTCGCAGTCAAATCAACTAAAATATGGGTAAAAGATGATCCTAACACCGACCAAGTGGTACACGGAAATCAATTTTTCTTAGTTGATAAAGATGGCAAAATCGTAAAAATGTATTCTGGGTTTGCAGATAATGCCGAGGATGTCCCTATTGACACAATTGCATCAGATATAGAAACATATATTGATGAAAATTTATAATGGATAGAAGGAAACCGTCTCAATATTATGAAGAGACGGTTTTTTTTGTGGTTCAAATTTAATCTTTTATAACTTTAGCCTCGTTTATAGTGTAGAAGGAGGGAGAGATTTTGTCTGATACAGAATATTTAGAGCAACTAATGGAACTACATACAGAGCATTTATTTCGAATCGCTTACTACTATTCGAAAGATCTACAAATAGCTGAGGATATTGTTCAAGATGTTTTTATTAAATTTTATCATCATCAAAAGCATTATGAAGAAAGAGGAGAGATGAGGGCTTACTTAGCACGTATGACCATAAATAAAAGTAAGGATTATTTAAAAAGCTGGGTATATCGGAAAATTTCAGTTCAATCCAAGCTTTTCCCTAAGCAAAAATCCGTTCTAAAAGACACGCTTATTCAACAGGATGAACAAACGATTTTAGATGAAGCCATTTTGAAATTACCGTTAAAGCAACGAGAACCTATTGTGTATTTTTATTTAGAGGATATGTCGATTAAAGAAATTGCGAAACTACTTGAAATTCTTGAAGGTACGGTCAAATCACGGCTGAAAAAAGGTAAAGAGCTATTAAAAATTGATCTTCAGGATATCGAATGGGAGGTACTGTTTAATGGATAAGCATACATTAAGAGAGTTAAAGGATATATCTGTGCATAAAGAAGCAATTATTCGAAACGTAAAAATAAAAATTAATGAAGAACAATCTTCGCCAAAGAGACATCGTTGGTCCTATCGTATTGTCACATTGACCATTACCTGTTCCGTTTTATTGTTCGTCGCCTTGCAGCTAACAAAATATGATATTTTAAAAATGACAACTGATACTTCGCAAATAGAAGGGAAGGAAGTGTCTAAACAATTAACAGATCTATTTAACACCGAGGTCAAAGGATCTATGGTAACCTATAGTCAGTATTTTCAAACAGCTGATCGTCTCAATGACCGTAAAAACCCAAAATTTTACGAGCCTGTGAAAGGTTTTGAAGCAATGCAAGAGGTAGCCACAGTATTGGGGAATAACGTTCATCCGATTGATCCTAAGAAACTACCTTTTAAGGCCAATATACAGGAAGTTTATGCTGTAACTTCAGAAATGACTAATGGTCGCTTACAAAATCAATTGCAATTTACTTATTTACAAAAAGCATTAAGTGGTAAAGATCAACAATTTGCTATTTTTACAGTCACTAATGTAGATAGTAATCCATTAGCAAATTATGATATTACACATGATATTAGTGATTTTTTAGGCAATACTATTAAGAATGAGGGTTTAATCGGAGAAAGTCCATTATTTCATCCAATCGCTACACCTGATAGTGGTAGATTGTCTTATTTTTACTATGACTTTGATATAAAAAATAAGAAGGTTCGTCTAACTAGCAATGAAGCCAATGAGCTTTACACTTATTATCACGGTTATGTTTTCCACGTTGGATATCAATTAGAACATGCAGATCAGGAAGATATGCAAAAGAAAATGATTGAGCTTGTAAAAGAATTTATATTGGGTAACGATTTGTAAAGTAATATTTCCCTTCACAATCTTATTAAACTAGTTAAACTTAGATTTAAGGGGGAGACAATGTTTTCAGTAGCCAAGAAAGTTGATATAAAATAATGGGGGCGTTTACGAATGAGTATGGGGCAGACTTATTTAAATGTTATTCAGAAAAGGTTTAAAAGTGTGAAAGAACAAGGCGATAAAACACTCATACAATTGGATCACGAACAACTGCATTGGGCTTTTAACGAAGAATCCAATAGCATTGCCGTTATCGTAAAACATGTTAGTGGTAATATGATATCGAGATGGACGGACTTTCTAACGACAGATGGCGAGAAAGCAATGAGAAATCGTGACGGTGAATTTACCGATAGCCTTCAGACAAAAGAAGAGGTAATGATGGTATGGGAAAAGGGTTGGCAAGTATTTTTAGACGCTTTACAAGGATTAACGGAAGCTGATTTACAAGGATTTGTAACGATAAGAGGAGAGAGGCATTCAGTGATAGACGCTATCGAAAGACAAATGTCCCACTACTCACAACATGTCGGTCAAATTGTTTACATCGCTAAGCAACTAAAGGGCTCTGATTGGGAAACATTAAGTATTCCAAAGGGGCAATCTCAGGCTTTTACAGAGTCTATGGTAAAAAAACATCAACAATAAATAAAAAAATCGTAGCATGCATATGCTACGATTTTTTTTGATTTGTCTTCTAAGCAAAATAAAGTTGATACATTGAAGTTTCTTCGTCAATTGATTTTGTGATTTCAAAGGCTTCTTGCTGTGTTCGCTCATTAGCAATAATTTCGTACATAAATCTTATAAGAAACATTAAGTTTGCATTGCCATCTATGTAATCATCCGGTCCTAAATATGAATGGCAACCACTTTTTAAAAACGCAGTTGCTAGCTGTTTTTCACCTAAAGTACAGCCAGAGGCAATAACCTTCAGATCTTTTAATTTACTATATTTTAAGACCTCTTGAGGACCGAAAAATTCACCTCGTGGTTCATTTAACTCATAAATATCTGCACCTAGCTCAGGCATGCAAAAACGTCCTTCATCCCCGTGGAAGTTTAAAATTAAATAATCTACTCGATCATCTAAATCTTCTCCAGATAAAACATCAATAAAATCATTTGGTCTTCCTATTAAATGAAGTGTTACTCGAACACCAAATGATTCGAGTACTGAGCGCAATGCAAGTGATTCGATATCACAATTTGAGCCTACTACTAAACTAACATACAAATCTGGCTTACTCATTTCTAATATTCTCCTTTATTTATACTTATGGTAATAGTATATCTAAAATTGGAAGTTATAACCAAATGAATGATAAAAGCTCACTGACTATTTTTTTAAAACCGGATAGCCGTAGGAACATTTTTGGTTGAGTGACTTGCTATGTGTTCATTTTTGCAATACTAATACTGCGATATAGAATTTAGAGAAGTCAAGACATTTGGTGATGTGTTTTATTTTTGTAAAATTTTTGTGTTAATTTATGATAAAAGACGCATTTCTCGTGGGAAGATTGGGATATTTAGTCTATACTCAAGATGATTAATGTTAAAAGGGAATAGAGGGAGTCGTATGAAATCAACGGTAGAACGAAAACTGCAATTTTCTTTTGGTATAGTGTTAGTATTTCTATTACTAATTACTAGTATTGCTATGTACTTTTTAAATGATAATAAACAAACACTTGCGGAAATCGAAAAAAAGACGGAATTAATCAACTTGTATAATGATATTTCCTTCCAAACGGTTCGGGCAAACGCTGCCATCCGGGGGTATATGTTATATGGTAAAGAAGACATGCTCAATAATCATCTCGAAATAAGAGATACTTTACATAAATCTATTCATCGTATTGAAGAACTTGGACATAAAAATATGGACTTTGAACAGTTTTTAAAGCAGTTAGAGGAATGGGAAAAACCTATAGATGAACAAATTGTACCGCTTTTTCAAAGTGGTGAAAAACAGCAAGCTCAGGAGTTGGCATTACCGATTTTAGGAAAAGGCTCGCTAAAGCTTGTTGAGTTTGGGAAAACGATGGCAACGGCTCAACAGGACGAAATGCAGGCGCGTATAGAGGCTACTAAGCAAAAAGGCGACAACAGTGGCAAAGAAATTGCCGTACTAGCAATTGTTTCCTTACTTATAAGCATTATTATTGCGACAGTTTTTGGTCGTAGAGTCGCGAAAAATATTCAACAAACTGTAGTAGAAATGGACAAATTCTCAAATGGTAATTTACAAACGCACCTGCAATTTAAAACAAAAGATGAGTTTGCACAGCTGGCAGCTTCGTTTAATTCGATGTCCGAAAAGCTTAGCAATACTATGAAGCATGTCGCTAATTCATCCGAGCAGGTAGCGGCAACTTCCGAGCAACTCACAGCGAGTAGTATGGAAGTGACACAAGCAACAGAAGTTGTCTCAGAATCGATTCAAGATATTGCCCATGGTATTGAAGAACAGGATACATTGACAGGTGATGTACGTAACTTATCCTCTCACATTTTGAAAAAAATGAATGACATATCAACGAGTATTGATCATGTGAACGGTGCAACGGTAGAAACTAAAAATATGGCTAGCATAGGACGTTCCTCAGTTCGTAATGTCATTGAACAGATGAATGAAATTGCGGATAATACAGCAGAGTTAAGTACACGTGTTAAAGACTTAGACGAAAATACAGCAGCAATCGTCTCAGCAGTCAATGTTATTAAAAATATTGCTACCCAAACAAATCTATTGGCTATCAACGCCTCTATAGAAGCAGCACGAAGCGGTGAGCATGGCAAGGGCTTTGCCGTAGTAGCAGAAGAGGTACGGAAGCTAGCAGATAAATCGAACTTAGCAGCAGTAGATATTGAAAAGGTTGTTTTGCAAATTACTGAAGATACAAGAATTATCGAGGAAGATATGATCAGTAGTAATGATTCAGTAATGCTTGGTCGTGAAAAAGTAAATGTAGCAAGAGATAATTTTATACAAATTGACGATGCCATTAATGATGTACAAACTCAAACCGAATCAGTTACAGCTGCTATTCGAATGATCCATCAAGATATCGAAAAACTTGTAAAAGAAATTGACTACATTAGCGAAGTATCAATGCAATCGAGTAGCAATGTTCAAAGTGTTGCAGCATCCTCTGAGGAACAAAATGCAGCGATGGAAGAAGTAGCTGCAGCCTCTACACATTTGGCAAAAATGGCGATTGACTTACAAGAATCAATTCAGGCATTTAAATATTAACGCATAGAACCCCTATGAATCATACATAAAGAATGATTCATAGGGGTTCTATCTTTAGTGGATAGTGGCGCGGAGAGATCGATTTATGTCGAGAAAATCAAAAAAATGAAAAAAGGTGTTTGAATTTAAGTATTTCGACCGATAAAAACAAAAGAAGAAAATTTAATCGATATGAGAAGGGGAGGTTGTGTGCTGGGGGATTCTTTGAGTCTAAAAAGAAACCACAAAATTGGATAAAACACATTTAAAAACTAGTAAAGACAAAAGGAGAGCTGTTGCATGAAACGATTATTTGGAAGCTTAAAGGGTAAGCTCTACACATTATTTGCTCTTATCTTATTAATCCCAGTTATTTCTGTAGGAAGCTTATCGTATCTTTCAGCAAAAGATTCGTTAAAGGAAGAAATACTTTTTAGTGCAGATGAAAGTGTTAAAATTTTGAATACGTTGATTGATAATACCATTAGTGAAAAAATAAACGACATGAATGTGTTTAGCGAGGAAATAGATTCTTCTAAATATGAACAGCAGGGATCTGCAGTACATACAAAATTCCAACAATATATAAAGCTACATCCAGATGTTCTGAGCATTTATATTGGAACAAATGAGGGAACATTATTTCTAGAACCAAAATCGAATAGCGCCGAATATAATCTTTTGGAACGAGACTGGTATAAAGAAACTACAGCATTAAAGGGAGAAGTTTTAATTACGAATCCCTATATAGATGCTGGAACTGGAGATATGGTCGTAACAATTGCTCGTCAGTTAAAGGATCAATCTGGGGTAGTTGCAATTGATATAAAATTGACAAACCTTCAAAAAATCGCAAGCTCTATTAGTATCGGAAAAAATGGATATTCTTCTATTTTTGGTGAAGATAAGATGGTCATTTCACACCCGACTTTAGAACCGGGTAGCGAGTTAAAAGAAAGCTTCCTCGATCAGCTGTATGACAGCAAATCTGGCACGTATGATTATGTCTTTGACGGTGATGACCGTATTATGTTCTTTACAACGAATGAACTGACAAATTGGAAAATCACAGGGACAATTTTTGCAAAGGAAATTGACCAATCAGCATCACCCATTTTGAAAAATACGTTTCTCGTATTAATTGCTGCGATTGCAATCAGTTCGATTGTATTCTTTTTTGTTATGAAGACCATTATAAAACCGATTAGATTACTAAAAGATAGTGCAGTAACCATTAGTAAAGGTGATTTAACAGAGAAAGTGACAATCACTTCCCATGACGAGATTGGACAGCTAGGTCAAGCTTTTAATGATATGCAAGACAGTTTAAGAACTCTTATTCAAAAAATTGAACAAAATGCCGAAGAGGTAGCTTCGTCAGCAGAAGAGCTAACAGCCAATGCTAACCAAACGAGCATTGCTACAGAAAAAGTGGCCATTTCAATTCAAGATGTTGCTTCAAGCGCAGACACGCAAACGACGAGTGCGAATAAGAATGCAGAATCGTTACAGGAGCTTTCTAAGGCTATTCTTCATATTGCGGAGATCTCTTCTACTGTGACAGATCTTTCACAGCACGCGACGCTACAAGCAGATGAAGGTGGACAGGCAGTCCAGGATACAAAAGATCAAATGCAGTCTATTCATGTATCTGTGACCGATTCAAATACGAAAATTCAAACACTACATGAACGCTCTAAGCAAATTACATCCATTTTAGATGTAATTACAAGCATTGCAGATCAAACGAACTTACTTGCACTCAATGCAGCGATAGAGGCAGCAAGAGCAGGGGAGCACGGAAAAGGCTTTGCTGTTGTTGCTGATGAAGTAAGAAAGTTAGCGGAGCAATCGCAGGAATCTGCAAAGCAAATTTTCGAGCTAATTAATAGTATTCAATTAGAAACAGAACAATCCGTAAACATCATGGCAAAAGTTACAGAAGATGTTCAAAATGGATTACAAGTATCAGATGAAGCCATTACTAAATTCCAAATGATTAAAACAAGCATGGATAAAATTACTCCTAAAATGGAAGAGGTATCTTCTGCCTCTGAACAGATGTCAGCAAGTGTACAAGAAGTAACAGCCGTTACGGAGGATTTGGCATTCTCAGCACACGGAAATGCGACTGCTTCAGAGGACGTTGCAGCGTCTACAGAGGAACAATTAGCTTCAATGGAAGAGATTAATGCTTCTGCACAAGCGCTTGCGTATATGGCAGATGAGTTAAAACAGCTCATTAGTCAATTTAAATATTAATAGATATACGAAAAGAATGCCATTCCTCATTTGAGGGGTGGCGTTCCATATTATTAAAACTATTGTGTCAATGAGATGAAGGTTTCATTTTTAATAAAGTATGGCTCTTCGGCAAAGAAAAAGAGAAATCGAAAAGTAACGATTTCTCTTTTTTCTTGTTTGACCAAGTCATTCTATGTTCTTTACCTTATTTAATAATGGTAGTCTATTTCCGGAGAATTAATGGCGTCAATACAAAGCCTATTTCGTTTTCAACCTTTTATTTACTACGGAAAGAAAATCGAATGAAACGAAAATTAGTCTTTAAGAATCTAAAAACAGATTCTACATTGATTTTTCGTTGTCGATAGATGGCACCTGGTTTTTCTTCTGAAAGCTTATAATGAAGCCTAGTTAAATCAAAAAAATGAAAAAAGTTGTTTTAAATTTAAGTATTTTGTCCGATAAAAACATAAGAAGAAAATTTAATCGATAAGAGAAGGGGAGGTTATGTGCTAGGGGCTTCTTTGAGTCTAAAAAGAAACCACAAAATTGGACAAAACACATTTTATGAACTAGTAAAGACAAAAGGGGAGCTGTTGTATGAAACGATTATTTGGAAGCTTTAAGGGTAAGCTCTACACGTTATTTGCTCTTATCTTACTAATCCCAGTTATTTCTGTAGGAAGCTTATCGTATCTTTCAGCAAAAAATTCGATAAAAGAAGAAATACTTTTTAGTGCGGATGAAAGTGTTAAAATTTTGAATACGTTAATTGATAGTGCTATTAGTACAAAAATGAATGAAATCGTTACTTTTAGCGAGGAAATAAATTCTTCTAAGTACGATCAGAAGGAAACTAAAATACTACCAAATTTTCAGGAATATATGAAGCTGAGTCCAGATGTTTTAAGCATTTATGTTGGAACAAATGACGGAACATTTATTCAAGAACCAAAAATAAATAACGCGGATTATAATCCTTTAGAAAGAGATTGGTATAAAAAGGCTAAGGAATTAAAAGGTGAGACTTTAATTACGAACCCTTACATAGATGCAGGGACTGGAGATATGGTCGTAACAGTAGCTCGCCAGGTAAAAGATCAATCTGGGGTAGTGGCCATTGATTTAAAATTGACAGACCTTCAAAAAGTTTCGGACTCTATAAAAATAGGGAAAAATGGATATTCTTCTATTTTTGGTGAAAATAACTTGGTCATTTCACATCCTACATTAGAAGCAGGTAAGGAATTAAACGAGAGCTTCCTTAATCAAATGTATGACAGCAAATCTGGCACGTATGATTATGTCTTTGACGGTGATGACCGTATTATGTTCTATACAACGAATGAACTGACAAATTGGAAAATCACAGGGACAATTTTTGCAAAGGAAATTGACCAATCAGCATCACCCATTTTGAAAAAAACGTTTCTCGTACTAATTGCTGCGATTGTAATCAGTTCGATTGTATTCTTTTTTGTCATGAAGGCAATTATAAAACCGATTAGATTACTAAAGGATAGTGCAGTAACCATTAGTGAAGGTGATTTAACAGAGAAAGTGACAATCACTTCTCATGACGAAATTGGACAGTTAGGGCAAGCCTTTAACGATATGCAAGATAGTTTAAGAACTCTTATTCAAAAAATTGAACAAAATGCCGAAGAGGTAGCTTCGTCGGCAGAAGAACTAACAGCCAATGCTAACCAAACGAGCATTGCTACAGAAAAAGTGGCCATTTCGATTCAAGATGTTGCAACGAGCGCGGACACGCAAACGACGAGTGCCAATAAGAATGCAGAATCGTTACAGGAGCTTTCGAAGGCCATTCTTCATATTGCAGAGATCTCTTCTACTGTGACCGATCTTTCACAGCATGCAACGCTACAAGCAGATGAAGGTGGAAAGGCAGTCCGAGATACAAAAGATCAAATGCAGTCTATTCATGTATCGGTAACTGATTCAAACACGAAAATCCAATCACTATATGAACGCTCTAAGCAAATTACGTCCATTTTAGATGTGATTACAAGCATTGCAGATCAAACGAATTTACTTGCTCTCAATGCAGCGATTGAGGCAGCAAGAGCAGGAGAGCACGGGAAAGGCTTTGCAGTAGTGGCTGATGAAGTAAGAAAACTGGCGGAGCAATCACAGGAATCTGCAAAGCAAATTTTCGAGCTAATCCATGGCATTCAATTAGAAACAGAACAATCTGTAAACATCATGGCAACAGTTACAGAGGATGTTCAAAATGGACTACATGTATCAGATGAAGCCATCACGAAATTCCAAGTGATTAAGACAAGCATGGATAAAATTACGCCTAAAATGGAAGAGGTATCTTCTGCATCTGAACAAATGTCGGCAAGTGTACAAGAAGTGACAGCCGTTACGGAGGATTTGGCATTCTCAGCACAAGGAAATGCAGCTGCTTCAGAGGACGTTGCAGCGTCTACAGAGGAACAATTAGCTTCGATGGAAGAAATTAATGCTTCTGCACAAGCTCTTGCGCATATGGCAGATGAGCTAAAACAGCTAATTAGTCAATTTAAATATTAATACAGACATAATAAAAACGCCATTCCGCTTGAGGAATGGCGTTTTTGACTAATTATCGATCTTCTTCCCAGCAATCAGTATTTTTCAATGTTGGGATTGATTTTGCATAAAATACAGGATTTTTTCCTGCTTTCTTTTGCTTTGTAAAGTCGTCTAACACGAGGAAGGCAATTTTACCAAGTAACAGGATGATTGTTATATTGATTATAGCCATTAGTCCCATGAACAGATCTGCTAAGTTCCAAACAAGCTGTACCTGCGCAATAGAACCAAACATCACCATAGCAAGAACTAAAATACGGTAGATAAACATCCAGCCTTTATGAGCATTCATAAACTCAATATTAGATTCACCGTAATAGTAATTTCCAACGATGGAACTAAAGGCAAAGAAAATAATAGCAATGGCGATAAAGTAAGGAGCCCATGAACCTACATGTACAGCTAAAGAATTTTGTGTAAGAATAATTCCATTACTTTCACCAGTATTATATAGACCCGCTAAAATAATGATAAACGCTGTTGCAGAACAAATCATAATTGTATCAAAAAATACACCTAAACTTTGCACTAAACCTTGCTTCGCAGGATGTGAGGTATTAGCTGTCGCTGCAGCATTAGGGACACTACCCATACCGGCTTCATTGGAAAATAAGCCACGGC
Source organism: Lysinibacillus sp. NPDC056185 (assembly GCF_047737915.1). Lineage (NCBI taxonomy): Bacteria > Bacillati > Bacillota > Bacilli > Caryophanales > Bacillaceae > Lysinibacillus > Lysinibacillus sp. NPDC056185. The sequence goes on along the minus strand of NZ_JBLLLQ010000001.1, from coordinate 101,771 downwards.
GTACACCTTGCATAATAGCAGCTCCAATCGCACCACCAGCAGCTTCCTGAAGACCAAATGCTTGTGTGAAAATCAACTTGAAAACAGCAGGTATTTCAGTCAGATTCGTTACAATAACAAATAAGGCTACAGCTAAATAGAAAACCGCCATCACGGGTACAAGTACTTGCGTAACTTTTACAATTCTATGTACGCCTCCAAAAATAATCATGGCCGTTAACACAACTAACATTATACCAATGATATAAGGCTTAATATGAAATGCTTCACCTACAGAAGTTGCAATCGTATTCGATTGTACCGCATTAAATATAAAGCCAAAGCTTAACGTTAAAAGAATACCAAAAATAATCCCTAATTTACGTTGACCTAACGCTTTTTGCATATAATAAGCTGGTCCACCACGGAACGTATTGCCGTCCTTTACTTTGTACACCTGTGCGAGCGTACTTTCTATAAAGGCAGTCGCCATTCCTAATATGGCGATAATCCACATCCAAAATACCGCTCCAGGTCCACCTACTCCAATTGCTAATGCAACACCTGTAATATTCCCAGTACCTACACGCGAGGCAGCGCTAATCGTAAAGGCTTGGAACGGAGAAACACCTGACTCTCCCTCTCTTTTTTCAACTATTAAACGAAACATTTCAGGGAAAAGTCGAATTTGCACAAACTTTGTGCCAAAGGAAAAATACAATCCTGCAACTAATAACAATATAATGAGGATATATGTCCATAAAACATTATTAGCATCATTTACAATATTCGAAATCCATTCCATTTGCTTACCTCCAATCTCAATACGCTTCAGTTTACACTGTTTTTTTGTAATATATCCACTTTTTGAAAATACTGAATTTTAGAAAATGATTTTATTAATAAATATTTTTCCAATAGTTGAAATATCTAGTTTGAATGCAAGTGCAGTGAAGGACTTACTTATACATTAGAGTAGAAATAGATTATTGTGATGAACCATTTGTCGAAACTTTACAGCGAGAAAATAATATAATGATGTGATAGAAAAATGCATGTGTAATGAAAAGGAGGTTAAGTATGGCATTTTATTTTCTTATATATTGGCATTTTCTGCTGATGGTTATGGTGATTATGATAGTTGCAGGAATTGTCACTTTTTTATTCCCAAAGTTTCCATCTATCGTTGTATTGATCATTAGTGGTTTAATGGGCTTTGTGTATTCTATATGCATTGATTTTAAGGATGGTATTTACTTTTTTATTAGTATAAATGTTGTTGTTGCTTCTATACCCATCTTGTTAATTAGATATTTGCTATTTTTGAAAAGAAAAGCTGAAGAAATGGAAGTGGAATAAAGCTAGTAAAGTTTATTTTTTTTGAAAATTCCCTTATTTGCCCTTGGATTTTTAGTATAATAATTAAAATTAAAGGTTCATCACCAAAAGGTGGGGATGACGTTTGTTAAAACCTATATCAACCGTATGCAGGTATGATGATAGTCAAATAAATAAATGGGGGAATATGCGTGAAAACAATTGGCATGATTGGCGGTATGAGCTGGGAGTCTTCGGTAGAGTATTATCGTCTGATGAATGAAGAGGTAAAGCAACAATTAGGTGGCTTACATTCAGCAAAATGTATTTTGTATAGTGTAGATTTTCAAGAAATCGAGCATTATCAAGCTGAAGGAGCATGGGAAAAGGCTGGGCAAGTTCTTGCAGAGGCAGCGCAATCTTTAGAAAGTGCAGGGGCAGATTTTATTGTTATTTGTACAAATACAATGCACAAGGTTATTGATATCATAACGGCAAAGATCACCATTCCAATTTTACATATAGCTGATGCGACAGCAAATCAAATAGAAAAAGCTAGTTTACAGAAAGTTGCCCTTCTTGGGACAAAGTACACGATGGAGCAAGATTTCTATAGAGCAAGAGTAGAGGGTTTTGGCATTGAAGTGCTTGTTCCGATTGCTGAGGAGCGCGCTGAGGTCAATCGTATCATCTATGAAGAATTATGCTTGGGTCGAATTGAACAAGCATCGAAGGACTATTATTTACAGGTGATTGGAAACCTTGTTCAATCTGGAGCACAGGGAATTATATTAGGTTGTACAGAGATTGGATTACTTATTAAACAAGAAGATGTGAACGTACCTGTTTTTGATACAACAGTTTTACATGCACAGGCTGCTGTAAATATGGCGATTCATAAGGAGGACTAATATGCCAAAAAAAGTACGAGAAATGGGGATCGTCGTTGGCACGTTATCAACTGGTGAGAAAAATTGTATTACTGATGTAGCTGGCGTGCGTGTAGGTCATATAACGCTTGATGAGAAAATGAATCAAGACGGCGCTTATGCTTGTACAGGAGTAACTGCAATTTTACCGCATGAAGGCAATTTATTTCAGCAAAAAGTTACTGCTGCAAGCTATGTGTTAAATGGTTTTGGAAAAACGACAGGGCTCGTGCAGGTGAATGAGCTTGGGGTTATTGAATCACCAATTATGTTAACGAATACATTTGGCGTTCCAGCAGTCACACAGGGAACGCTGCAATTTATGCTAGATACGAATAGTGAAATAGGTCATTCAACAGGAACTATTAATATCGTTGTTGGGGAATGTAACGATAGTTATTTAAATTCCATTCGAGAATGTCCAATCACACCTGAGCATGCTTTGGAAGCGATTCGTAAAGCATCAACTGAAACTGCAGAGGAAGGGGCAGTTGGTGCGGGAAAAGGAATGATGTGCTTTGGCTATAAAGGTGGGATTGGCTCATCTTCCCGAATCGTGACACATGGGTCAACGAACTATACGGTAGGCTGTATGGTCCTTAGTAATTTCGGGCAAAGCTCTGAGTTTTTAGCACACCAATATCTTTCTTCTAACGGTCAAAGCGAATCGACATTATCTCCAACAGATGGCTCCATTATCATCGTACTTGCCACAGATGCTCCGCTTAGTAGTCGTCAACTGACACGAGTCATTAAACGTTGTGGTATTGGACTAGGGCGTACAGGAAGTCATTTTTCACATGGCAGCGGTGATATTGTCATTGGCTTTACAACAGCACATCATATCGCCCATCAATCAGATCAGCTTGTCGAAACACGGACACAACTACGTGAGGATCATCCTATCATGAATCAATTATTTGCAGCAGCTGCAGAAGCAACAGAGGAAGCCATTTTAAATTCACTTTCACAGGCACAGACTACAATTGGTCGAAATGGACATAAGGTTGAAGCATATCAATTTTAACTGGGGATGTGAAAATATCATTACACATAAATTATTAGATGAAATTGTAAAGCATATTAATTTTAGCCCTTTACTACCGAATGATAAACAAATACAAAATATCTATAATTTTTCATTGCGCCCGGAAACAAAAGATGATCGTAGTTCTCTTTACTTTTATGCAAAACTTCAGAATGGAATTATTCGAGTAAAACAATTTTTCTATGATTGGGCTTGGCCTTTTATTTATGCAGATACAAATTTAGTTAAACAAGGTAATCCTTTTATCATTAATAATAGAGTAGGTTTTGTTGGAATTGATTATAAAAATAACAAGGCTTTAAGCTATTCTGTAGGATTTACAACTGTGGAGATATCTGTTTTTGAAGGTGATGCTACGGATGATGAGATAATAGAATACCTTGCAAATTTAATGGTGATAAACCTGGATTTGGCAAAAAAATCATTTGCTACTGCAAGTTATACAGCTAGATATGATCAAGGAAAATGGGGAGAAGATGAAGTAACGAGGGTAAAATGGTTTAAACCAGAAACAATTAATTTGAAAAACTCTTTCTCAGAGACATTGCTAGATTATAAGCTAGATTCGGTTGGGATTGGTAAAGAAACGAATGAAGTTCAATTACTATATCGACAAAAAGTAAACCTTACAGATGGGTGTTGGATATCAATAGCACCGCATACTTTAGAACAGGATTTACCGAAAACTTTAGGAAGAAATATTGGAATTCGTCAAAAATGGAGATTTAGATTATTGAAAATTCCATATGAAAATAGAAAAATTGAAGTATATTATGGAGTTCAAGAAACTAAATATCCAGCAAGATGGTTCTGGTTTAGCTTTGATAATAAAATTATTCAATGTCATATTCGTTCTTCAGTATATGAAACCTCATCTTTAGTACGTGAAATATTAATAAAAATACTATTTACTTGGCAATTGGACTGTAACGTAATTTCGAAATAATTAGAAGAATTTACCTCCATTTTGATTAATATCAAAATGGAGGTTTTTTTATAACCGAATAAGTCTGAGTTCAATTCGTCATTTTTTATTAAGTTTCGGTAATCTTCTATCCTCTCCGTGAATAAAATTCCTAAATAGGTGAAGAAATATTGTTTTTCGACTTCTTGCATCAATTATTTGGCGGATATTGTTTGAAAAACAGAAAATAGCTAGTACTCTGTAATATTTCTTTTTTTATCTAGTCAATAAATATAATGTATGATACATTCATTAAAAACTGAATTATCCAAAAATTTTATCGAAATTTGAAATTGGAGGTGTGTACTATACATGACGCTGTTTTTTATCCTATTGAAGTAAATAAAACTTCAATGGGGGACTCAACGCCGGTAATTCGCGAAAATGGCGAGCCATTCATTCAAATCGGAGAAGAACATTCGAGGATTTTTATTAAACCAATTTACTATCATCAAAAAATACCAAACAGTTTACAAGCAATTTATTTACGACAGAGTGTGTATGAACGATTAACACAAGCGCTGTTATTATTGTCTAAAAATTATAGCCTTATCTTATATGATGGCTATCGTCCGTTCCAAGTGCAGCAATTTTTGTTTAAGAGTTTTTCAAAACAAATCGCACAGCGTTTTCCCCATTTTACTGAGCAAGAGGTTGTAAAAGAAACGCGAAAGTATGTTGCGTTTCCTAGCATTGGTCATGCTCATTTTGCCCCTCATTTAACAGGTGGAGCGATTGATGTGACGCTAGGAGATTTAGAAGGTAATGCTTTAAATTTAGGTACCGCATTTGATGAAATCAGTGAAAAGTCTGCGACACGCTATTTTGAACAACATCCAGAGGAAGATTGGGAAGCCTGTGTTCATCGACGTCTTCTATATAACTGTATGACAATGGTTGGGTTTACAAATTATTCAGAGGAATGGTGGCATTACGATTTTAATAATGTTTCATGGGCAAGACGTGTTGGGGCGCAAGAAGCTAGTTATGGAGCTGTGGAAGCAATGATCCAAGACAATAAAGTAAAGGAGTTTCGATTTCTATGAAGGTCTATATTAGTGCAGATATTGAAGGGATTACTGGCACAACAGCTTGGAGCGAGACGGAGCTAAATGCGCCAGATTATCAGTTTTTCCAAAAGCAAATGACAAAGGAAGTAGAAGCCGCTATAGAGGGGGCTATTCTTGGTGGAGCAACCGAAATTTTATTAAAGGATGCTCATGATTCAGCACGTAATCTTGATATTTCTAATTTGCCAGTAAACTGCAAGGTCATTCGTGGGTGGACGTATGACCCGATGTGTATGGTTGCGGGACTTGATAAGAGCTTTGATCGCGCTATTTTTATTGGCTATCACAGTAAAGGAGGAAGTGCGCGTAATCCTTTAGCACATACGCTATGTGTTTTTGCCGATGTGAAAATAAATGGTGAATATGCAAGTGAATTTTTAATTAATACGTACGCGGCTGCTTTACACGGTGTTCCCGTTTCGTTTGTTAGTGGAGATGTGGGATTAACAGAGGAAATTCAATCTATCAATAATAACATCATCACATTTGCCACGAAAGAAGGGATAGGAAATGCGACTATTAGCGTGAGTCCACAACTGACGATTAAAGAAACGAAGCGACTTGTTGAGGACTCGATGAAGGTGGCACGTGAAGATTTACAAGTGACATTACCGGAGCACTTTGTAGTGGAAATCATTTATCGTGATCATACACGAGCATATCGAAATTCTTTCTATCCGAATGCTACGTTTAAACCACATAATACAGTGGAATTCGTAACGGATGATTTTTATGAGGTGCTTCGACTTTTACAGTTCTTAACATAAGTAACTTAAAGGTAGGTGAATGGATGAAAATTAAAAATATTGTCGTGGGGAAGGTGGAGGCCCCGCTTATAACACCGTTTAAAACAGCACTGAGAACAGTGCATAACATTCACAATATTGCCGTCTATGTTCACACTGATGATGGGCAAATAGGCATTGGTGAAGCGGCACCGACTGCAGCCATTACTGGTGAAACACTCGGGTCTATTTCGCACGCTATAGAAGAGTATATAAAGCCAGCCATTATTGGGATGGATATTGAAGAATTGACAGAAATCATGGAGCGAATTGACAGCAGTATTTATCAAAACACAAGTGCAAAAGCTGCGATAGATATGGCGATTTATGATTTATTTGCTAAGCACTATCAAACACCTCTGTATAAATTATTAGGGGGCTTTCGGAAAGAATTAATAACAGATATTACGATAAGTGTAAATGATTCTGAAGAAATGGTGAAGGATAGTATTGCCGCTGTACAACGAGGTTTTCAAATTTTAAAAATCAAGGTGGGGAAAGATCCAGGAGGTGATGTAAAGCGAGTTGTTGCCATTCGTGAAGCAGTTGGACACGCCATAACATTGCGAGTTGACGCGAATCAGGGCTGGACACCGAAGCAAGCTGTACAAATTATTAGTGCACTGGAAGATGCAGGTGCAAATGTTGAATTGGTGGAGCAGCCTGTTCATTGCCATGATTTAGTAGGAATGCAATTCGTAACGGCTAATACATTGACAAATATTTTGGCAGATGAAAGTGTTTTCTCTGCAAAAGATGCCTATGAAATTATCGAAAAGCGAGCTGCAGATTTGATTAATATTAAGCTCATGAAAACAGGAGGCATTTATCAAGCACAAAAAATTTGCCACATTGCGGAGGCAAATGACATACCATGTATGATTGGCTGTATGCTTGAGACAAAAATTAGCGTAAGTGCCGCTGCACATTTTGCCGCATCACAGAAAAATATCACGATGGTAGATTTAGACGGTCCTAGTTTATGTTTGAAAGATCCTATTGATGGTGGTCCAATATTTGAAAATGATCGAATTAGGATGACGGATGCAGTTGGAATAGGATTTTCATAATAAAGTGTTGCTTTAATCAGGGCGGGGGTTCGTCACCCTTACTGACTGTAAATAGAACAAATCTGGCTTTATGGATAGTTGATCTCTCACTTTTTTTTTCGCTATAGTTGGGTTTTTAACTGTCACTTTATGTAGATAACTAAGATTACTAGGGGGATGCTTATGATGAAAAGGTATTGGTTGCTTTTCGTGTGTCTTGTTGTAATGCTTTGTGCAGCCTGTAGCGATGATTCTTCAAGTGAAAAAAAATCAGAGTATCGCGTGGTTTATTCAGGGGAAATAAAAACGTTAAATTACTTAAAGACCTCTGAAACGAATGAGTTTGCTATGGCTGCGAACTTGGTCGATGGATTAATTGAGTATGATAAGTATGGTGTTGTACAACCAAGCATAGCCAAAGAATGGTCATCAAATGACGATGCTACAGTTTGGACGTTCAAGCTACGTGACGATGCAAAATGGGTTACTCATGATGGGAAAGAGTATGCGGATGTTGTTGCTCAAGATTTTGTAGATGGCTTACATTATGTACTTGATGCAAAAAATGAATCATCAACAGCTTGGATTGCTACGGTCGTAAAAAATGGGGAAGCCTTCTATAACGGTGATATGACAGATTTTACGAAGGTTGGCATAAAGGCAATAGATGAACATACAGTAGAATATACTTTAGAAAAGCCAACACCTTACTTCCTATCTATGTTGAACTATGTCTGTTTCTTCCCTGTTAATGGTAAGTTTATAGCGGAAAAAGGTGATAGTTTCGGTACAACTAATGATAATTTCCTTTATAACGGATCTTACATTTTAGATAAATTTGAACCGCAAAATGAGCGAGTACTTGTGAAAAATGATAAGTATTGGGATAAAAACAATGTTCTGATTGATCGTATTCGTTATAAATACAATAAAGAAGCGGCTACAGTTGAACCTGAATTATTTTTACGAGGAGAAGTCGATTCAGCGATTATTCCAACTTCTATTATTGATGAGTGGTTTAAAGATGAAAAGAAAAAATCACAAATTCGTCAAACACAAAATAACTTCTATACGTATTTCTATGCATTAAACTTTAACCCGCAATTTGATGCAGAATATGAGCCTGATAATTGGAAGAAAGCGGTCAATAATAAAGATTTCCGAAAATCATTGTTCCATGCATTCGACCGTGAATCTGCAATGCTAACTTTAGAACCTTATAATCCAAAAGATTTGCTTAGCAACACGATTACTCCGAAAAACTTTGTCAATGTAGAGGGGGTTGACTATACACAGTTAGCACCATTAGCTGATATTACAAAGAACGATTCCTTCAACAAAGAGAAGGCATTGGAATACAAGGAAAAAGCGAAAAAAGCGCTAGAAGGAAAAGTAACTTTCCCAGTAAAAGTGTTGATGCCTTATAACTCCGGTATGCCAGATTGGGCAAATCGTTCACAAGTAGTGAAACAGCAGATTGAAAGATTATTAGGTACTGATTATGTGGATATTATCATAGAGGCCGGACCATCTACAGGCTTTTTATCAGAGGTTCGTAAACCTGGTAAATTTGCATTGCTCGAAGCAAACTGGGGTCCAGACTATGCCGACCCATCAACGTATACGGATCCATTCACTGCAGAAGGTACTTATAATAAACCGGAGCTAGCTGAAGGCTATACCGAAGCAAACGGAAAATCAAAATATCAAAGCTTAGTGGACGAAGCAAATGCGACGATTGATACAGCAAAACGTTACGAACTGTTTGCCAAAGCGGAAGCTTTTTTAATTGATGAGGCATTTGTTATTCCTTATTCAGTAGGGGGTAGCGGCTATGTTGCTTCTAAATTAAATCCATTTGAAGGTCAATATTCTCCATTTGGTGTGACTTCCGAGAAATTTAAAGGTCAGCAAATTTTAGACAAACCAATGAGTAACGATGAGTTTAAAGCAGCTTTAGCGAAGTGGGAGCAAGAACGTGCGGATGCGTTAGCTAAAGCAGCGAAATGATAGTTGAAACAATCGGGCATTAGGGCAGTTAATGCTGGAATAAATATTAGGATCATTGCTACATTCAAGAAACAGTCAAAAGCGGTGAGTATTGATGAAGGAGATACCGAAAAAACAAGTCGGCATCTCCTTCTGTCTTTCTGAAGAAGGAGGATGAAATGATGCTGAGGTATATAGGGAAACGTTTATTACAATCAGTTTTAACACTATTTATTATTATTACGATTGTTTTTTCATTACTACGTTTAATGCCAGAAGAAGGTTATTTAGGAGCAGCAGCGAATAAAATGTCACCTGCACAACAAGAAATATATTTAACGAATTTAGGTTTGCGTGACCCGTTACTTGTACAATTGGGGAATTTTTACGCTAAGCTGTTTCATGGTGATTTAGGTAAATCCGTTACATATCGGACAGATGTACCAGTCGTTACGATTATTGCAGATAAGATCATGTATTCCTTGCTATTTGGTTTAGGTGCAGTTGTGCTATCTCTTCTAATTGGAGTTCCGCTCGGCATATTGATGGCCCAGATGAAGGGACGTTGGCTAGACCGCTTAGGGACTGGCTATATTGTCATTGTCGTTGCAGTGCCAGCCGCCGTCTATTATTTAGTCATTCAAATGTATATTACAGAAATTTTTCATTTACCAATGCTTTTTGATGAGTACAATCCTATTACTTGGATTTTACCACTGATTTCAATGGCGTTAGCACCGACTGCTTCCTATGCCATGTGGATGCGTCGTTACATGGTGGATGAACTAAACAAAGATTATATTAAGCTAGCGAGAGCAAAAGGGGTTAAAGAGCGTACATTAATGTTTAAACATGTACTACGAAACGCTTTTATTCCGATGGCACAGTATTTACCAGCAACTATTCTTTTTACCATTACAGGTTCCATCTACATTGAATCCTTATATTCCATTCCTGGTATGGGGGGCTTACTCGTAGATGCTATACAGCGACAAGATAATACGATTGTACAAGGCTTAGTGCTTGTGTTCTCTTCACTTGGAATTATCGGACTAATTTTAGGTGATATTGCAATGGCCCTTGTTGATCCGCGCATTAAATTAGGGAAAGGGGAGAGTGTACGTTAATGGGAATGTATTCAGAAGAAATAAACAATATCTCAAACAAATCACGTGAAACATTGTTCGATTTTGCGGAAGTAGATGAACGTCAAGCTGAAGAAACAGCCTATTCTAATTATTCCTATTGGCGTTCAACGTGGAAATCCTTTTTGAAAAATCGCATCGCTGTCTTTTTATTAGTTGGCGTGCTAATTATCGTAGCTTTTACCATTTTACAGCCGTATTTACCAGCGCAAAAATCACCAACTGAAATATATTTAGATGAGCAGACAGGTTTCCAAGCGCGTAATGTTGCACCAAACGCTGAATTTTGGTTTGGGACAAATTCCATTGGGCAGGATTTATGGTCACGTATTTGGGCAGGGACAAGGACCTCGTTATTTATCGGCTGTGTGGTTGCTTTAGTAGAGGCTATCGTCGGTATTACGATAGGTACGCTTTGGGGCTTTTCACGGAAATTAGAGGTGCCTATCACACAGCTTTACAACGTCGTGGATAACATACCGACAACGATTGTACTTATTTTAATGTCCTATATTTTGCGCCCAAGTATTTCAACCATTATTATTGCCATGTGTATTACGGGCTGGGTAGAAATGGCAAGATTTATACGCAATCAAATTGTTATTTTGCGTGATCGTGAGTATAACTTAGCCTCAAAATGTTTAGGAACACCTGATTATCGAATTATTTTAAAAAACCTATTACCCTATCTCATTTCCGTCATTATGTTACGAATGAGTCTAGCCATCCCATTTGCTATTGGCTCAGAAGTATTTTTAACATATATCGGATTAGGACTACCGATTAGTGAGCCGTCTTTAGGAAATTTAATTAATGAAGGACGAGTACTCATGATGTCTCCAGAATTAAGATATCAGCTCATTTTCCCAAGTATTGTATTAAGTATCATTACAATTGCATTTTATATTATAGGAAATTCATTTGCAGACGCAGCAGATCCGAAAAATCACGTATAAGGGGGATGATGGAAATGACACAAAATAAATCACCTATTTTAACCATCCAAAACCTTGTCATAAAATTTACACTTCGTGGCAGAGTACTAACGGCCATTCGTAATATTTCCCTTGATTTATACAAAGGTGAAAGTCTAGCAATCGTTGGCGAGTCAGGTTCAGGAAAATCTGTTCTAATGAAATCAATCATGGGCTTGCTCGATAAAAATGGCTACATCGATCAGGGGGAAATTATCTACAAAGATCGGGATTTAGCGCAGTTTAAAACCGAGCGGGAGTGGCTAAGCATTCGTGGAAAAGAAGTGGCAATGGTTACACAGGATCCAATGACATCATTAAATCCACTGAAAACGATTGGTAAGCAAATTGAGGAATGTGTTATTTTACATCAGAATTTAAAGGGCAAGGCAGCATACGAAGAAACTTTAAAATTGTTAAAAGATGTTGGCATTCACGATGTTGAAAAGCGTTATAAGCAATATCCTCACGAATTTTCAGGTGGCATGCGTCAACGAATTGTAATAGCTATTGCGCTAGCGTGTAAGCCTAAGATCTTAATATGTGATGAGCCGACAACTGCATTAGACGTAACAATTCAAGCACAAATTTTGCAACTTTTAAAAAATCTACAACAAAAATATGGACTAACGACCGTTTATATAACGCATGATTTAGGCGTTGTAGCGAAGGTTGCTGACCGTATTGCAGTGATGTATGCAGGTGATGTCATCGAAATAGGGAAGACGCATGAAATTTTCTTTAATGGCAAGCATCCTTATACATGGGCACTCATTTCTTCTTTACCGCAACTAGGCTCAAAAGGGCAGCAGCTTTATTCTATCAAGGGTACTCCACCAAATCTTTTTCAAGAAATTAAAGGAGATGCCTTTGCTCCTCGCAATCAATATGCGTTAAAGATTGATTTTGTGGAACGTCCACCATTTTTTCAGGTCAGTGACACGCATTATGCTCGTACATGGCTATTAGATCCACTTGCGCCGAAAGTAGAGCCTCCTGAAGCGCTACAAGCCTTTTTCGAAGAAGGGAGACGATACGCGCATGAGTCATAAAGAAGTATTAGTTGAGGTGAAAAATTTAAAGGTTGTTTTTGGGAAAGGTAAACATAAATTTATAGCGATTGATGATGTCAGCTTCGATATTTTTAAAGGTGAAACATTTGGTTTAGTAGGTGAATCAGGCTCTGGAAAAACAACAATCGGCAGAGCTATTATGCGTATCAATGAAGTCACTGAAGGACAAATACTGTATCACGGTAAAAAACTAAATGGCAAAATATCGAAAGAGTGGGATCGAGAAATTACACAGAAAATCCAAATGATTTTTCAAGATCCTATGGCTTCGCTAAATGAACGCGCAAAGGTAGACTATATTATTTCAGAGGGACTTATTAATACAAAAAACTTTAAAAATGAGGCTGAGCGTCAACAGAAGGTACGCAATGCCTTATTAAATGTAGGATTATTACCGGAGTTTTCTAGTCGCTTCCCACATGAATTTTCAGGAGGGCAGCGTCAGCGTATCGGCATTGCGCGTGCACTTGTAATGGAGCCAGAGTTTATTATTGCGGACGAACCAATTTCAGCATTAGACGTATCCATTCGTGCACAAGTATTAAATTTACTAGCAAACCTACAGCAGCAAAATGATTTAACCTATTTATTCATAGCGCATGACTTATCTGTAGTCCGATTTATTACGGACCGAACAGCTGTTATTTATAAAGGGAACATTGTTGAGCTAGCAGAGACAGAAAAGCTGTTTGCTAATCCCCTTCATCCTTATACAAGGGCGTTATTATCGGCAGTACCGGAGCCAAATCCTTATAAGGAGCGTGATAAAGTCGTAGAAATCTATGATCCGTCACAGCATAACTATGATATTCAGCCACCATCATTTACCGAAATAGAAGAAGGTCATTTTGTATTGGCTAATGAAGAGGAATTGGAGAAATATCGAACTTCACTAAAAATGGAGGTAAGTAAATGATTCGTCCAAAGGCATTAAAAAAAGGTGACACAATTGGTCTAATAAGTGCTTCGGGTGCAACCCCAACTGAAAAATTTCTCCCAGCCGTTCAAAGTATTGAAAAGCTAGGTTTTAATGTTGTAGCTGGGGAAACATGTCGGGCAAGGCATGGCTACTTAGCGGGCTCTGATGAATTAAGAGCTTCTGAAGTTAATCAAATGTTTAGGGACTCTAATATTGACGGCATCTTCTGCATACGTGGAGGTTACGGGGCGACGAAAATTTTACCGCTTCTGGATTTCGATATGATAAAGGCCAACCCAAAAGTATTTGCTGGCTATAGCGATGTAACGGCATTACATATCGCTTTTAACCAACAATGTGGCTTCGTCACGTATCATACACCAATGCCCTCTACAGAATTTATTCGGCCGGAGATGGATCAGTATACTTGGAAATCCTTTATCGAAAGTGTGACAGCAACAGAACGTACGGACTATTGTCTAGTAAATCCACCTGGACGTACAATGACGACGCTTGTAGCTGGAAAAGCGACAGGGCCACTTATTGGAGGGAACTTAACACTGGTGACGGCTTCTCTTGGGACACCTTATGAAATAGATACAAGGGGCAAAATTTTATTTTTAGAGGATGTAGATGAGAGTGAGCAACGTGTTGATCGGATGCTTACACAGCTAAAATTGGCAGGCAAACTAGATGAAGTGGCAGGTATCTTATTAGGAGCTTGGACAAATTGTGGTCCTGAAAATCCAAAACATCCCGAACACAGCCTATCACTACAAACAATTTTTCAAGAAATTTTAGGTCCACTTAATATACCTATCATTAAGGGCATTACTTGCGGTCACTGTTTACCAACGATGTCCCTGCCATTAGGCCGAACGATCACAATGGACACGGAGAATCAGTTGATAAAAGTCATAGAGTAGGTGTGAAATATGAAGCAAACGATTACACACATTCTTCAAAAAGCTCCCTATAAAGTGCATATGTTTGTGAAAGATTGTAAGACTGAGCATTTTTTCATTAGCGAAAAACTAGAAGACACATTTTCCAGTGCAAGTTTAATTAAGGTGCCTATATTGCTTGCTGTTCTAAATTATGTAGAAAGCAACAACCTATCATTAGAGCAAGAGATTAAGATAGCACCCGAAGAATGGGTTGATTTTAGTGTTATTAGTGAACAGCGTCTAGAGCAAAGTACTATATATGAGCTTTTAGTTTGGATGATTATTACGAGTGATAATACAGCAACAAATGTATTAATCGATTATCTAGGGATGGAGGCACTCAATCAATATTGTCGTAAAATTGGGCTGCTGCAAACTACCATTCAACGAAAAATGATGGATTTCGAAGGGCTAGCAAAAGGCTTTGATAATACAACGACGGCAAGAGATATGGCACTGCTATTTTCAAGAATTTACCGCGGGGACTTGTTATCATCAGCATTTAGTGAGCTAACGATAGATATTTTATGTCGTCAACGTGTACACGAATCACTAAAGCGTTATTTAGTAGATGATGTGAAACTTGCTCATAAAACAGGTGGTCTTGATACGGTAGATCATGATGTTGGGATTGTCTACAGCAACTCGGGGGATTATCTTATTGGCGTTTTCATAACAGAGGTTACTAATAATGATCAAGCGAGACAGCTAATTGGTCGTCTTTCCAAAGTTGTTTACGATTACTTGGTGAAGCGGAAGGAGATGATAGAATGAATGCCATTGTGACGTCAATGATTGCAAATTTACATGCAAAGCCAGATGCGGCCTCAGAATTAGTGGATGAGGTACTATTCGGAATGACGGTTCAAATCACGGAAGAAATAGACGAGAGCTGGGTACGCATAGAAACTGCTTATCGCTATGGAGGTTATTGCCAAAAGGATAACCTATTAATTGATGAAGCCAAAACGGATACTTGGTTACAAGAAGCAAATCATTTTATTAGCCAAAGTTTCGCCGATGTTTTGCAGGAGCCTCGAATCCAGAGTAGCAAAATGATGACAATCGTTAAAGGCTCAATCATCTGTTCGATAGCTATTGATGAGCTAGATCCTGAATGGGCAGCAGTGCAATTAGTATCGGGCAAGATCGGTTATGTACGTAGGCAATGGCTACAAGAAAAAATTCCAGAAAACAGCTTATCTGAGCAACTATTACGAGAAAATGTTGTTCAAACGGCGCTTAGCTATTTAGCAACACCCTATCGCTGGGGAGGTAAATCGCCGCTAGGTATTGATTGCTCAGGTCTATGTTCGATGGCATATATGCTAAACGGGGTAAATATTTATCGCGATGCCAAAATCGTTGAAGGATTTCCTATCAAGGAAATATCTCTAGAGCACATAAAAAAGGGAGACTTATTATACTTCCCAGGACATATGGCTTTATATATAGGCGACAACCTTTATGTACATTCATCACTTGGCGGGAACGAAGTTAATATAAACAGTCTGGACGAACAGCATCAGCAATATCGACAAGATTTGGCAACATCTATTACCGCTGTTGGTAGCTTGTTCTATGGCGAAAGCAAAGGAACAACTAGCATTACCCCAAGGTTAAATTGATATAAGTTGATTGGAGTGGAGACTGGACGACGCCCCCAGGAAAGCGCCCTGTCGGAACAGAAATCAACCACACGTTATGGTGTTAAGCATGAAAAGTTTAGAGAAGCTTGACTTGGCTTCTCTTTTTTAATTTTTGAGATGAATCGGGAAATAAAAAAATCTCCATGTCAAATTTATACATGGAGATTTTTTGCATTAATATTTATAAATATTTAATTGTTGACCGGCTTCAAGTCTATCAGATCGAAGCTGATTCCATTGTTTAATGGATGTAACTTTAACATTATGAGCCTCTGCAATATGCATAAGAGAGTCACCGTCAGCTACGGTAATTGTTTTTTTATCTTTGACTGGACTGTCATACTGTTGTAAATCATACTTTGCTATCACGGCATTAAGCTTTTCATTGTATTGTGAATCTGTTGCATAGGAGCCTGTTAAAAACTTCGTAGCATCTGTATAGGACTTTGCATTGCTTTTAAAAACTCCTGCATAGAAATTTTTGTTCCAGGAAACCCCATTACGCATTAATTTCACATAATCTTGTATGGAAGCTTCATAGGAAGGGTATTTACGAAATGCAGCCATCACCCTTGTCATATTACCTGAACCATCATCCTCAGATGTTTCCAATGTTACGGAGTTATTTTGGTAACTGCCTTTCATACCAAATAAATTGTTATTTGGTGCGGATCCAAGGCCACTTTGTCCATGCTCACTTTCTAACACCGCTTGCGCAATGATAACCGATGCATACAAGTCATTATCGGAACCTTGTTTCCGAGCAATTTCAGCAATAGAGCCAATAAACTCTTCTACACTAGGACTATTATCGACAACTACAGGCTCTTCAGTTTCATGAGTATTGAAAAATTGTGTCACCATAAAAAACGAAATACAGATAACAATAACAGTAATCAGAAGACCTTTGAAAAAATTCATGAAGTATTTCATTGTTCATTGATGTTGGTAGATTACCACATCTCCCTCCTTTCTTTTCAATAACGAGTTTCATATATTTCTCATTATACAGAGTCATAAATAGAAATAAAGACATGTATATTTTTTTATCTTCATTCAGCAAATTTTTTGCAAGCATAGAGTACATCATTCATAGAACGAAAAAAGCTTTCGTTTTGTTCCTCGATTACCAGCTATTTTTGAAATGAGAAGAAGTTTACAATAGTTCCATGAAAAAATAAAAAATGATATTATTAACCTTTCATAAGCTATTAATCTCGAAAGGAAGTCTTTATTGAATACTATTTTTAACGTTACTCAAAAACAATTATACGATTTTTTATTAAATATCGCGCCGGTTAGACCAGTTTTTATTTGGGGAGCTCCAGGTATTGGAAAGTCAGCGATTGTAGAAAATTTTGCAGCAGAATTAGGCATGAATTGTGTTTCTTTATTAGGCAGTCAACTGGCGCCAGAAGATATTATTGGTGTGCCTCAAATAAAGGACGGTTACAGCGTATTTTGTCCACCAAAAATGATTGCACGCAATGAACCATATTGTTTATTTTTAGATGAATTAAATGCTTGTTCACAAGAGGTTCAAAAAGCCTTTTATAGTTTGATTCATGATCGAAGAATCGGAGAATTTATACTACCAGAGGGAACAATTGTGATTGGTGCAGGAAACCGGGCACAAGATAGTGCCATCGTAAAGCCAATGTCATCAGCTTTAATCAACCGTATGGTTCACGTACAGCTAAGAGCATCTCATAAAGATTGGCTTGAATGGGCGTATGAACATGAAATTCATCCGTATGTCATCGAATATATTCAGATGCGCCCCGACCATTTATGGAGTGAGCCTCCTAAAACCGAGGAGCCCTTTTCAACACCGAGATCATGGCATATGCTCAGCGATTGCTTATATGCATATGGTAAGAGCCTACAAGAAAAAGATATTGAAATACTAGCAAGTAGTTGCCTTTCTCCACATGTTGCAGGTCAGTTTAAAGCATTTATTAAACAAGTTCAAAGTAAATACGATTTAGCCAAAATAATGAATGGTGAGTTGCGTTGGCCAGACCAACCTGAAGAAAGAGATCTGTTATATTTTATGGCCCAATCTTTCCGGGCACAGCTTATAAAGGAACTTCCAAAAGAAAATACAATGCTGAAGGGCAATCAAAGAGAACTGGCATTCCGTTCTAAGGATCTCATTAAAGAATTATCCTCAATAAGTCTAGAAATAGCTCAAATGGTTGTCTCTGAGCAAAAAGGTGAGGTATTACCTGCATGGTTTATGCTTGAGGTTATAAGAGATTTACCACGTTTAGTAGCTAAAAAGGGTGATTAGCAAATGGCGAAAAAAAAGAGTAAATCGAATACTGAACATAAAAATGAAAAGAATATTGCTCGAGGAAAAGCGATCGTAAGCGAGCATCCTTTATTTGAAGCATTATTTGAAGCTGTTTATGTTCAGTACAAAGAAATGCCATTAAAAGATTGGGCGTATGTAACAAGCTCTGGCAATATATATATTAATAATGAGAAAAATGGCCAGCCAAATGAATGGGCTTATGTTATAGCTCATTGCTTATTGCATTTAGGTTTAAACCATAAGCAACAAAAAGAACATCAGGAACTTTGGAATATTGCCTGTGATTGTTACATTACAAAATTTCTTGCAGAATTAAAATTTGGGCAGGCACCACGAGAAATGAATGAACCTATTTTTGATTCTTTCGCCAATGAAGAGAAATTGTATGAAAGATTTATTAGAGATGGGGTTCCAGAACATTTAAGGAACTATAGTACATCACCAGGAGAAGCTGATTTTTTTATTTCTCAGGAAAAAAAAGAATACTACTTTTATAGAGGGAATAGCAATTTCTCTGTATTATTTGCGGAAGGATTATCCAGAGCAGTTCAAAGTGCCATTCGAGTAGCAGGAGGGGTAGACAGCTCTCTTTCTGGCTCTGCCATTAAAACACAAGCAGAGAAGGCTAAAGCTTGGTTTATGAGCTCATATCCACTTTTTGGTGCGCTTGCTTCTGATTTTAACATTATTGACGATCCACTTGTCTGTACAAGAATGGATATTTCTGTTGCTGCCATTTCGGTTGATACAAAGGAAATTTATATTAATTCCTCGGTACCTATGACGGATGAAGAAATGAGATTTTTAATAGCCCACGAACTTCTTCATGCGGGTTTAAGCCATGCTACTCGAAGACAAGGGCGTGATCCCTATTTGTGGAATGTTGCTTGTGATTATGTCATCAATGGCTGGCTTATTGAAATGAAAATTGGAGACATGCCAGAAATTGGAGGCTTATATGATCCAGAGCTGAAAGGGTTATCCACAGAATCCATCTACGATCGAATTGTGACGGACATCAGGATGTATCGAAAATTACGCACCTTTAGAGGGCAAGGGGCAGTGGATCTCATTGAAACAAAAAAACCAGACTTTTGGCAAGGGAAAGTGGGAATTGACCTTGATACCTTTTATAGAAGAGCCTTAAGTCAAGGATTAAGCTATCATATCTCTCAAGAACGAGGATATTTACCTCAAGGTTTAATTGAAGAAATTCGAAGTCTCTCCCAGCCGCCTATTGCATGGGATGTAGAGTTGGCGAAATGGTTTGATCGTATGTTTCAGCCTTTAGAAAAAATTAGAACCTACGCGCGTCCAAGTAGAAGACAAGCTTCAACACCTGATATTGCAAGGCCAAGATGGATTCAACAAAGTGGGGAAGAGGACGGACGTACTTTTGCGGTAATCATTGATACTTCTGGTTCGATGGATCGTGTATTATTAGGAAAAGCACTAGGAACAATTGCGAGCTATAGCATTGCAAGAGATGTTCCGTTAGTACGAGTCATATTTTGTGATGCAATCGCCTATGATGCTGGATACTTGCCACCTGAAGACCTTTTGACAAAAGTGAAAGTCAGAGGTAGAGGTGGAACCGTGTTACAGCCTGGAATTCGTTTGATTGAAGAAGCACCTGATTTCCCGAAAAATGGCCCGATTCTTATTATTACGGATGGGGAATGTGATCGGTTATCTATTAAAAGAGAGCATGCATTTGTCATCCCTCAAGGTGCAAAACTTCCTTTTGTACCTAAAGGTGAGGTTTTTAGAATGAAATAGAATCTTAAAAGAAAATCCATAATGATTTTAAAACAATCATTATGGATTTTTTTGAAAGAGGGGCTAGGTAGTTGATTGGAGGGAAGAGAGGCATACTGACGGGATAGACACCCCAGGAAAGCGCCCGGCCGGAACGGAAATCAATCACACATTATGGTGGATGAGCCCTTTAGTTGGTGAATAATAATAAGTAAAATAATGTTTCTTTAAAAAGGAGCTTATACAATGATAGCATTTGAAAATGTTACAAAAAAATATGTAAATGATCAAGTCGCAGTAAAAGCTATTAATTTAGAGATCCATAAGGGAGAATTTTTTGTTCTTATTGGACCTAGTGGTTGTGGAAAAACAACATTATTAAAGATGATTAATCGATTAATTCACTTAACAGAAGGAGCCATCCGAATTAATGGTAAAAGAATTAGTGATTACAATATTCATGAATTGCGATGGAATATCGGCTATGTCCTTCAACAAATTGCACTTTTCCCCCATATGACGATTGAAGAAAATATAGCTGTTGTACCTGAATTGAAGAAATGGAGTAAACCGCAAATTCAGCAACGAGTTCGTGAATTATTGGATATGGTTGGACTCGAACCAGATAAATATAGTCAGCGTAAGCCAACAGAGCTTTCTGGTGGTGAGCAACAAAGGGTCGGTGTTATTCGTGCACTAGCAGCTGATCCCGAAATCATTTTAATGGATGAGCCTTTTAGTGCTTTAGATCCGATTAGCCGCACGAAATTACAAGATGATCTTCTTGAGCTTCAACAAACGATACAAAAAACAATCGTCTTTGTTTCGCATGATATGCAAGAGGCCTTAAAACTTGGTGATCGCATATGTGTCATGAAGGATGGAGAGATTGTACAGATTGGTACCCCACATGAAATCATACAAAATCCTGTTAATGATTTTGTTCGAGAATTTGTTGGGATAAAAGAGTATGGGACTTTCCATATCCAGACTGTAATTGAACCAATTGCTGATGAGGTTCATCAAAAAAATCGAGAGAACACCATTTCTTCCAATGATTCTTTGCATACCATTCTTCAAAAACTAGCTCAATATGAATGTTTAGGTGTGGAAGAAAACGGGGAAATAATTGGCATTGTCACGAGAGCAACCATGCTTCGGTATTTAGCACAGGATTCCTTAGAAAGAGGTAATTTAAATGGCTAATTTTTTTGATGTGTTTAGCGAACGTAAAGGCCAACTATGGGCATCTTTATTAGAGCATATTCAAATTTCATTCATTGCATTATTTCTTGCGGTAGTGATTGCTATCCCTCTAGGAATCTATTTATCGAATAAAAAGAAAATAGCAGAAAGTATTATCGGTATTAGTGCAGTTTTGCAAACGATTCCTTCATTAGCGTTATTAGGATTATTGATCCCGTTGTTTGGTATCGGAAAGGTTCCTGCAATTATAGCTTTAGTTGTTTATGCACTTCTTCCGATTTTACGTAATACATTTACTGGGATAAATGAAGTAGATCCTTCTTTAAAGGAGGCAGCGATGGCGATGGGGATGAATACTCGAAAGAGATTAGTGAAAGTAGAATTACCTCTTGCTATGCCTGTTATCATGGCAGGGATTCGAACAGCTATGGTATTAATCGTCGGAACGGCAACTTTAGCGGCATTAATTGGAGCTGGGGGATTAGGGGATATCATTTTGCTTGGAATTGACCGAAATAATACCGCACTTATTATTTTAGGGGCTGTCCCTGCGGCGATTTTAGCATTAGTGTTCGATTTCTTACTAAAAAAACTAGAATCACTGTCGTTTAAAAAAACAATGACATCATTGAGCATTATTAGTGTAGTGGCATTAATAATGTTTTTCTTTCCGCTACTAAACTTCAAAGAGAAAGAAGAAATTGTCATTGCAGGTAAGCTTGGATCTGAGCCAGAGCTTCTTATTAATATGTATAAATTGCTTATTGAAAATGAAACAGACTTAAAGGTGCAATTAAAACCTGGACTTGGTAAAACTTCCTTTGTATTTAATGCCCTTAAATCTGGCAGTATCGATATCTATCCAGAATTTACTGGAACGGCAATTTCAGAGTTTTTAAAAGAGGAAGCCATTAACAATAATCAGGAAGATGTTTATCATCAGGCAAAAGAAGGCATGATGAATAAATTTGGCATGGTGATGCTTAGTCCGATGAAATATAACAATACGTATGCATTGGCAGTATCAAAACAAATGGCTGATACTTATCATTTGCAAACAATTTCTGACATTAAGCCCATTCAAGAAATGATAAAAGCCGGTTTCACATTGGAATTTAATGATCGAGAAGATGGTTATTTAGGCATTCAAAAGCGTTATGGTATTACACTTTCTAACATAGCAACAATGGAGCCAAAGCTTAGATATCAAGCGATCGAATCAGGAAATATAGATTTATTAGATGCGTACTCGACGGATAGTGAAATACGTCAATATAATCTGCAAGTTTTAGCAGATGATCAGCAACTATTTCCACCTTATCAAGGAGCTCCTTTACTAAGGAAAGAGACGCTAGAGAAATATCCTGAGATAGAAACAGCCTTAAATAAGCTGGCAAATCAAATAACAGATGATGAGATGCGCGAAATGAATTATCGAGTAAATGTAGAAGGCCAAAACATAGAAGAAGTGGCACGCGACTATTTAACAAAGGCAGGATTGTTGTAAGACGAAAATCATAGTACAAGAGCTAGAAAAGAGATGCTTATTTTTTATTAACGGGTTCGGTTGATGGGGAGAAAAAACCTAAAAGCAATGTAAATAACAAGCCAATTAGCGTACATTTCAACAGTAAATTTACAATATAAATGGCAAGCAAAAACGCTCAGAAGCTTAATCTGAGCGTTTTTCGTATAATTTACTTTACTTGAGGGTTTCATGTGTGAGCAGTACGTTTTTCTAAGTTAAAGCGAGTGTAAGGTATTAGGCTCTCAACCTGGAAATAGTATAGAGGATGAAGAATAATTGAGACTCGAAAAGTAAATGCTAATCGGGTCTCGAAATTTTTTGACAATATAATTGACGATGTGAATTAAGAGTTATAAAATAAAAAAGACCGTCCAGACGGTTTTTTTGTTTGAAAAGGGGGCGATTTTATGTCATCAAAAGCAGATTTAAAACGTTCACATATTGTCCAAACGGCGATCGATTATTTAAAGGACAGTGATTTAAGTACGTTAACTTTAGATAAAATTGCCAGCAAGGCGAACATTAGCAAAGGTGGATTATTGTATCATTTTAATACGAAGGATGCGCTTCAATCAGCAATCGCTGAAACGATTTTGAACGAGGTTGTACAATCTTATGAACATTTAGCAAGCCTTGAGCAAGGGACAGGGAGATTAACGAGAGCATTTATCTTAACGTCTCAAAAAGATCTTGCGAATGGGGCATCCTTAAATATTGCGATTCAAATTATGCAAAATGACCATTCATCCATCTCAACAGTTTATGAATGTTTACTAGACGAATTGTTCCAAGATGGTTTGGAGGAATCTATTGTTCATTTGATTCGGTTAACGATTGATGGATTGTATTATTCGAAACTATTAAATATCGCACCGATTTCCGATAAGGCAACAGACGGTGTCTTTAAACAATTAATGCACATGACAAGGAAGGACTAACATACATGAGTGCTTTTGGTTTTTTATTCATTTCAATTATCTCAGAAGTTTTTGCAAGCTCGATGCTGAAACTTACAAATGGCTTTAAACGACTATTCCCTTCAATAGGTGTAGTGGTTGGATATGGAACGGCTTTTTATTTCTTTTCCCTAACATTACAATCTTTAGCAATAGGTACTGCTTATGCGATATGGGCAGGGATAGGAACGGCGCTAACGGCCATCATCGGTATAATCTTTTATAAGGAATTATTCAATCTAAAAAAAATGATGGGTATTCTATTAATTATTGTCGGTGTGGTTATTCTTAACCTTGCTGGTAGCGGACATTAAGGGGGGATTTGTAAAAATGAAGGGTTATTTATTTTTAGCGTTATCCATTGTCAGCGAGGTAATTGCAACAACGATGCTTAAGTTTTCAGAAGCATTTACAATTCTGGGTCCATCCATAGCTGTCGCAGTAGGATACGGCATTTCGTTTTATTCATTGTCTCTATGCTTAAAAACGTTACCATTAAGTCTTGCCTATGCCATTTGGTCTGGCGTAGGTACAGCATTAACAGTTATTGTAGGTATCGTTGTATGGGGAGATATTTTTAATCTTTACTCTGCGATCGGAATTACTATGATTATTGGTGGTGTTATTCTGCTAAATCAGGGAGATCATCATAATGCGACAACATAACGTCAAAAAAAGAAAACGTCCAAATTAAATTGCATTTCAAATTGGACGTTTTTTTTATATTTACAAGATTGGTAGACTTAGATATTATTTGTTCAATTGTGTAGTAATTGTGTACTCATGAAACACTTTGACAACATCCTTGTCAGGAACACCACTTTTTACATTAATAGAGTGCGGAACGAGTGTGATATTTGTTATTGGCTCCATGTTTTCCTTCTGGAATCGAAGTGAAGAGTTTTCAAGCATTGTTTGAGAAGAAGATTGACCTAACTGATTATTATTCTGGTCGTATAATCTAAATAGGACATCATAATCCATTGTCTTATCAGGCGACGGAAACATATGATAATAAAGAATTAATGAAACTGGTGATTGAGTAATTTTTTCAACTATAACTTTCTGTCCGTTCGGCAAGGAAAAAGATTGATTGATCATGGTTTCTGTTGTTTTAGCCGCAATGGCTTCACCTGTGGCAGTGAAATTAAATTCCCAAGGGTCATTAATTTTATCGTTTAATGTGTTAAAAGAAAACTGAATTTCATGTGGCTTAGAAAGCTCTATATTTGGAATGCTAATCTTACTATAAATGACAAATGTTTGGTCATCGATTTTATCATTACCTGCTCCTCCTCCTCCAGACTCTACTTCCTTCCCATCTAATTTTATTTCAGGGAAAAGGGGCAGGTAATCTGTGTCTGGAAGGTGCTTATTAACTTGAAGATATTCCGAGTTTGGAACGGGTTTATTGCTATGATAAGTAGTCTTGATGAAAAGTTCTCCTTGATCTAACATAACTTCATTTAACGTTAAGGTTCCATATTTATTTTCTTTTGTTTGTCCGATAATATTTTTATACGTAGTATACATATCGTCATTAACATCTGGGTGATTTATATATTGTTCAATGAAATTACCTATTATCGGCAATTTAGCAAGTGCATTTGGGCTATTAATGGCTATTGTAACGGCAAGCAAAGCAACACCTACGCCACTTAAAAATGTAATCTTCTTCTTCTTTGATGTTTTAGTTTTCAATTTTGGGTTTAGTCGTTTTTTAATGCGTGCTATTTCTAAATCTGACAACTGTGTTTCATCATATTGTTCTGTTTGAATTTTTGCTCGATTAAAAAGTTTAAATAATTCACTCATTCTTATAGCCTCCCTGTAATCCATTTTTGTTTTAATGCACGAAGTTTATGACGTCCGCGAGAAAGTCTGTTATGTATAACGGGGACAGACACATTTAATTCTTCCGCAATGTTCTTGGAATTGATATTATCTAAATAATATTTTTTAAATAAAAATTGATCCTCAACAGATAAATGTTGTAAAAGCTCTTCTACGTCTTCTAATTCTGTCCTCTCCGTATTTGTGAAAGACTCTTCAAATTCTAAAGTTGAAATGTAGCGTTCATTATAACGTTGTAATTTTTTTCTTCGATCAAGCGCTTTATATTTTGCAATGATCGCAATCCAATTTTTAAAAGACCCTTTCGCTTCATCGAAAAATTCACCATTCTGCCAAATAGCGAGTAGTGTGTCATCCAAGCATTCATCAACTTCTTCTAAGTAAGGAAAGAGATGTTTAGTGATGATGCTTTTTAGTAATCCACCATATTGCTCAATGATGAAATGTAAAGCATGTTCATTGTGATTTTGTAGTTCATAAACAACATTTTCAGCTTGTATGTTCATAACAAGCTCCTTTCTAAATTAAGTTGCTTCTTACCAGTTTGATTGAATGATCAGTGAATAAAAATATTGTTTATCCGAAAACTCATCAAGGCAAACAGGTGAGACATCTATGAATTTCATCGTTCACTATTAAATACGTTTTTTTTAATTGAAAGCTATCCTGGATTTAAAAATTTTTTAAATTAATTTGATTTTTCAAAGAAAGAGTATAAACCGATGTCCTTTTTTACGAAGATGGCGTAAAAATAGTGTAAATGTTTTCCCTCTACTATTAAGCATACATATTAAATCAAAAGGACCAGTTTTATGTAAAATGAAAAAAGTCGTCATATTTCTTGTCTTTACATATTATAACGAGAGGATGTTGAATAAAGTGAAACTTCGTTCAGGACAGTTAATCTCCCAATAGTGTCTTTTGTTTTTTATCTTGTAGGGGAGACTGCTCGTTTATGCTAGTAAATTTTAATAATTATTGGGAAATGGCTCATTAAGATTTGGAAGGAGCGGAGGAAATGAATAATGAAAACAAAAAAAACCATTTTCTATGTGAAGCGCTCTACGACATAAAAGCACTCCAGGATGTGATAAAGGATTTTCATTCTAAATATTTTGGTCAGCTGCTTGTGAAAATAGTGGGAAGCGATACGATTCCCTTTTTTTTATTAACACACAACGGTACTCACTTAAGGCTTATGGATACTGTAAAGCAGTTTGAAACAGAGTTTTTTCGCATAGAGGCTATTGATAGAGAACGGTGTCGTGGAACTGTTTCGCTTTTGCGAGGCTATGATTATGAAGGGCATGATACGAATTTGATGGCTGAGGTTGTCCGATTAGAGCGAACATCCTCAGAAAAATCCATTGATTTAAGTGGTATATCTGCGATTCAGTTATTAAAGCCTGACATGTTAAAAGGGAAATTTATCATTGAGCCCAAATGGTGATTAAATTTTTAACTATTAAAATAACATGAAAATTAGAGCATCTGTCTAGGTGCACGTTGTAGTCATTGAATTTATTAGAGAGAGAATCCTATGAAGGGAAGAGATTAATGGATGACAATTATAGGAATGTTGCATCATCGGCTAGATCCTAGAACTGTTCTTAAGTCATATGCATTTGCGGCCGTTGCACAAGCAGAAGGAGCTCAATTTTTTTACTTTACACCAAAAAGCGTTGACTTTGATAAACGTTCCATTAGAGGAAAGGTATATGAAAATGGTGATTGGCATGAAAAAATGATGCCCTTTCCGGATGTTATATACAATGCAGGAAGTCCAGAAAAATTATCTGTATCAAAGGACATTATTGAGAAATTGAAAAAGGAAATACCTTTTACAACTCATTCTATAGGTAATAAATGGAATGTTATGAAGCGACTTAAAGAAGCAAAGGAATTTGATAAGTATTTAATTCCATCTGAGGTTGTTGAAAATGTTGATTTACTGCATAAATTTATGGCTTTTTATAAAAAAGTCGTATTTAAACCGATAGATGGCCGGAAGGGAAAAGGGATTTATTTTATTTCAAAAGTAGGAAGAACTAACTTTGAGGTAAAGAAGGATAGGGAAACTACTTTCTGTACACAGTCACAGCTAGATGAGTTAATTAGAGGGCAACTTTCTACAGGCACCTTTATCGTGCAGCCCTATATTCAATCAAAAACAAAATCAGGTCAAATTTATGATTTTCGTCTACATGTTCAAAAAAACGGTGAGGGTGAATGGGTTATAACGACGGTTTATCCGCGAATTGCACCAAATGGCTCGATTATACCGAATATTAACAATGGTGGTTTTACGAATTATTTAGATCCTTTTTTAGAGCAGGAATTTAAAGAAGATGCTTATGATATTCGACGTATGTTAGAGCATTTTTCCTTGTCATTGGCTCGCCATTTAGATGAAATTCAGATGGCGCAATTTGGAGAAGTTATTGATGAAATTGGCATTGATGTAGGCTTAGATGAACAAAGAAAAATTTGGATGTATGAAGTGAACTGGCGACCAGGTTGTCCTCCTGCTTTTTATTTAGAATTAGATGTGGTCATCAATACTATAAGGTATGCAATGTACCTTGCTAAGAATCAAAAGCAAATTAAAAGGGAAATTAGGCAATATAGGAAAGATAGAGATTCGTCCGAAGAAAGGGATTTAGTAGAAGAAAAGGCTTTACCAGTAGAAAAAAATTTAGCAGAAGAAAAGGCTTCACCAGAAGTAAAAGCTTTGCCAGAAGTAAAAGCATTACCAGAAGAAAAAACTATAGCAAAAGGAACGGCTTTACCGATTATCGCGATTACCGGCAGTGCTGGAAAAACGACATCAAAAGCATTCCTAGCCTCCATTTTATCGGTAAAATGGAACATCTTTGAGTCAAAAGATTATTGGAATACAACAGAGCATACGAAAAAACATAAAGAAGAAATTAATGCTTCACATGAGGCTGTTGTGCTTGAGTACGGGATGGCTTATCCAGGTATCATTACAAATCACTGTAGCATTATTCAACCGAATATTAGTATTATCACAAATATCGGTTTAGCTCATGTGGGCAACTTTGATGGAGATATTAAAGGAGTGGCCAAGGCAAAATCGGAATTAATACATGGCATGGACCAAAACGGTTTATTAATCCTGAATAAGGACGATGATAATTCTAAGTATTTAGAGACTCAGCAGTTTAAAGGAAAAATCTTAACAGTAGGTATTCATAGCACAGCGAACTATCAAGCTTATGATATTCAATATAAAGACATCGGTATGTCCTTTAAAATAAAGCTACATGGACAGGAAATTGCCATGTATATCCCAATTTTAGGAGAACATCATGTTTATAATGCGCTAAATGCCGTTGCGGTTGCAGATTATTTAGGGTTTAGTCCAGCAGATATTAAAGCAGGGCTAAATTTCAAAAAACCACCTAGACGATTAACGATTTATAACTGTCGTGATGATATTACGGTTATTGACGATACCGTTCACTCTCATCCGCAGGGCGTACGTGCTGCTATTGATGTTCTGACAAATATAGCGAAGAAACGTAAAATTGCTATTATTGGTCAAATGCGAGAATTAGGGGATTTGAGAGAAGAGGAATATCGTAAATTGGGCGAATACATTTACGAGCAAGACATAGATTTATTCATCACTTATGGTTTTAGAACGGAGGAAATGGGAGCAGCAGCGAAGGCAATAGGGATGGATCCTTCTAAAGTTTATCATTTCTTGAATAAGGATGAATTGCATGCACTCTTAGAGAAAGTGATACAACCTCACGACACTATTTTAGTAAAGGGTGCTAGTAAAACGAATATGTTTGATACGGTTAAATTTTTAGATCAAAAATTTCAAGAATAAATAAAAAAGCCCGAGTAATTGACCTTTTGAAGGAAACAATTATTCGGGATATTTTTTTGCTAAAGAGATCATCGTATGAGAGCATTTTCAAAATCTAAGATACTTTTAGAATGAACTTTATTTCTTTTGCGGCGTTAATGGCTTTATTTTTAGCTTCCGCTAATGTTGCGCCTTCCGCAATTACATATGCATAACGATGTCCCATCGATAAAGGGGGGGTCAACAATGTCCCTCTTTTCGGTTTCACATATACATCCACAACTCCTGGTGAATTCGTTGCTCTATTTCTTCCAATAACTTTTTCTAAAATCCCTTTACTTTCAACAATGACGTATTTTGTATAGACAAACTTTCGATGCTTTGGATTGATATCGGGGCGCTCACCTAAAAATAATTTAAGTGTTTCTTCCACTAAATTAAATCCAAAAGCGGCGTGAAGCATAGTATTCATTGCTCCCCCTGAGATTCGTGGGTTAATCTCAATAAGCTTCCAGCCATTCTTTGTTAAACGAAGCTCTAAATGCAGTGCACCATTTTCGATGTTAAACGCTGTAACAATAGATTGGAGAACTTCCTCAAGACCAGCTTGAATTTCTTTGGGAGCTTTAACGAGAACACCATAACCAGTAATGATAAAACGTTTACCTTGAGTAATTTCTTGTTCAATAATACCGATGATATTAGCTTGTCGTTTATAGACAAGTGCTTCTACTAAATATTGCGGACCTTCGATATATTCTTCAATCATTATGGTTTCACGAGGATTTTTGCTTCGCAGATGGCTCAGGTGTTTCTTCAGTTGGTCTGAGTCGTTTGCTAACAAAACATCTTTAGAGCCTGTTGATTTTGGAGATTTCACAATAAGTGGAAATGCCAAGTTATTAGAGAAGGACTCATTTGGCTTGAGAAGAAAAAATTTAGGAGAATAAGGTTGGTTCTTTAAAAAGTTTCTAGTTTTTTCTTTATCCTCCATCATTTCAATAGCTGTTGAAGACGTATAGTTGACACAAAATTCATCACATAAAATTGAGGCAATATGGACAAAAGGATCGACAAAACTAACAATAGATTTTATTTCTAACCCAGTTTTAGTTAAATTATAAATTTCTTCTTTCATGTCTTCTATATTCGAAGTATCAATAAGAATCATTTTATGAATATCTGGGTAGGCTTTTCTCTGCTGTAACTGCTTTTCGTTGTTTGTAAAAAGGACTGTAAAATAACCTAATTTTTCTGCTGCTATTGTTGCTTCACGACTTGACCCGGATTTGTTAGTGCCGATAAATATTATTGTTTTCAGGTATATCACTCCTTCTATTGTTCGTTAGATACTTTATCAACTATATATATATGCGAAGAAATAGATTTCCTCTAGTTATGTATCTCGCATACATCCAAGCAACTTTTAAGAAGCTACATATACTAGAGTGGAAAGGAGGGGAAAATAATATGAAGCCTCTTACGGTGCAGAATTTAACAGTCATTACTGCAGGCCATTTAGTGCAAGGGTCGGGGGAAGTGTTGATTCAACATGGCGCTTATCGACTGAAGCAAGTGAAAAAACCAAATACCGCCCTTTTTACAAATAAGCGTATTGTGAACTGGAAAGATTATGAGTCACTTTATCCTATAGTGGTTGTAACCGATAGATTATACAGTCAAAATGAATTACCTGAGCAAATAATCATCATTAAAGTAGAAGATACAGATGAGGCCTATTGGAAGTTCGTAAATTTTTATCGCAATCAATTTAATATCCCTGTTGTAGCCATTACTGGTACTTCTGGTAAATCGACGACGAAGGAAATGATCAAACATATACTTTCTGCAGAAAAAAATGTAGCATCCACGCCACTTAGTAGTAATTCTAGAACTGCTTCTTTGCAATATTTACTGAATATTGATGATCATACCGACGCAGCCGTTTATGAAACAGCTGTTGGTTCACCGGGGGACATCAAACTTGCGGGGCAATATTTCAAGCCGACTATTGGGATTATTACAAATATAGGAGCACATCATTTAAATTATTGTAAAACTTTAGAGGGGTATATCCAAGCAAAGGGTGAAATGTTGGACATTATTAGTCCTACAGGCTCCTTAATCCTGAATGCTGATGATAGCAACTCAAGTAAAATAGATTTATCGAAGTTTCAAGGACGCATTATTAAAGTAGGTAAGCATGAATCCTGTGATTTTCAAGCAAGAGATATTCGCTACCACAAAAATGGTATGCTGTTCAATATTCATCACAAGAAGAAACTCTATGAAATCTATGTACCAGGTTTTGGCGAGCATCAAGTATATAATGCGCTCACTGCGATTGCAGCTATTTGTGAAATGGGTTTGCCGATTTCTTTAGCAGCTGAACAACTGCCATCATTCCGAAAATTGAATAAGCAGCTTCAGGTGTTTAAAGGCATTAATAATTCCATATTACTAGATGATACATGGAATATTACGACTACTTCTTTGGAGGCAGGATTAAAAGTTTTGAAAGCGCTCGGAGAAGGCAAGAAAACGATTGCCGTTATTGGGACGATAACAGATTTAGGGTCTTGGGGATATATCATTCACGAACAAGCGGGAGAATTAATTAGTGAAATTGGGGTCGATGTACTTATTACGATAGGGGAACATGCAAGTATTATGGCGCTTCATGCCATTGAGGCAGGAATGAGTTCACCTGTGTATATTTTTAAAAATAGTACACGCGTCTATAAATTGTTAGAAGATATTGTAGATGAAAATACGGTTCTTTTCATTAAAGGAGATATGTATAGTAAAGAAGTTTCTAAGTTGGCAGATGATTTAAAAATAAAAAAATCATCTACTTCCGAATAGATTTCACCTAAATAAATGTTATTTTTCATCATTTACTAGAATGAGCATATTTATAGTCAATTGCTTGAAATGCATAAACTATGATACTCATTTATTCAGAAATATACTATATAGAAAGGGGGCGTAGTTAACTTGCAACATATAAGTGTGAGCGATATAAGAAAATTATTACAAGGAGAATTATTAAGCGGTTCTGAACACTGGTCTGTTAAACATGCAATTTATTATAACCGACATGATCTGACTCAAAATCATACACTTATGTTTGTTAGTAAAAGTGATCAAATTAACTGGCAAGAAATAGATCGAAAGGGACCATCTCTAGTCATTTCTGATAAATCTTCAGAGGAATTGAAAAATGCGCTGAAGAATACGGCCGTTATACGCGTCAAAAGTATTTTGCATGCCTATTGGAAATTCATGGGGCATTACAGAAATCTATTTCAAATACCAGTCGTTGCTTTAACCGGAACATGTGGTAAAACGACAACGAAAGAAATGATTAAACACATAGCTAGTAAGGAATGGAATGTTCAAGCATCTGTCAGCAGTAAAAATGAGCCACGGCAATCCTTACCGTACTTGACTGGAATCGATCAGAATACAAAAGCAGCTATCTTTGAATTAGGATTGGGGAATATAGGGAATATTAAACACCAATGTATGATCTATCAGCCTACGATTGGTATTATTACGAATATTGGTGTCCATCATTTAGATGGATGCAATAATCTTGATGGTTATATCAAAGCAAAGGCAGAAATTGTAGAAGGAATAAGAAAAGATGGCACGTTAATCATTAATGGTGATGATGAAAACATTAAAAAAATCCCCCTAAATAAATTTAAAGGAAAGATTATTACCTTTGGCGTCAACGAAAAGGCAGATTATCAAGCTACGAATATACAATTCACAAAAGGCGGCATGAAATTTGTACTAAAAGTGTCAAATAACAAATACAATTTATTTGTTCCAGGATACGGAGAACACCAGGTATATAATGCATTAGCGGCTATAGCTGCCATAAAGGAAATGGGACTTTCCATGGCTGTCGCAATTTCGCAATTAAAAACGTTCAAAGCGATGGCAAGACACTTAGAATTTTCTACGGGCATAGGTGAATGTACTATCGTAGATGATACTTGGACAAATAACCCGACTTCTGTTGAAGCGGCACTAAAGGTTTTAGATACTATAGGAAAAGGGAAGAAAGTAATTCTTATTTTAGGTGATATTAAGAGGTTAGGAAATTTCGAAGAAAAATATCATCGAGAGATTGGCACAATGGTCGCGAAAAGAAATGTTGATACGCTTATTACTATTGGCAATAGAGCAGAAAATATTGCGAATCAAGCGTTGAAGGAAGGCACCAAGGCAGATGTTCATATGTTTAAAGATGTTTCAGGCGTTTTAGATGTACTAAAGCATAAGCTCGATAATGAAACCATTGTACTTATTAAAGGTCCAATGTCTAGCAAATCTATGATAGAATTTGCGAATCAGTTAAAAAATAAAAAATAAGCTAGAAAAAGAAGTATTCTCAATAGAAGAATACTTCTTTTTCTTTGTATTTATATTATAAAACACGACGAGCTGTTACATAGTTTTGATTTGCCCATGTTGAAGTTAGGCTTTGTTTTACAACATTATTAGATGTCATACTAATAAACTGATTATTACCAAGATAGATGCCTGTTTGTGTAATATCTTTTCCTCCATTGTTAGTAGAGAAGAAGATCAGATCTCCTTTTTGTAACTGTGCTTTTTCCACTTTAGTCCCAACTAATGCTTGTCTACTTGCTAATTTATCTTTTAAATCAATCCCATGCTGTTTAAAAACATAGTAAGTAAATCCTGCGCTCGTAAACGTAAGTGAGCTTTCGTCATACGAATAACCAAACTTTGCTTTACTACTCAAATTTGAGGCAGTAGAGATGATTTTATCAGCAGAAGTAGAAGGCGTGCTAGGGGCTGGATTTGGAGCCGGAGCTGCAGTTGAGTTATCTGACGTAACACGTTTTGCAGTAATATAATGCTCTTTATAATAGTCAACGAACAGTACTCTTGTCGTAATACCACTTGAACTTGGAATCATTATTCGTTGGTCCCCAGCATAAATGGCTACAAGTGAAGGTGTTTGAGAGCCAGCGACACTATTAAAGAAAATTAAATCACCTTTCTTTAAATTAGCACGTGAAACCGTCGATCCCAGATTCATTTGTTCCTTTAAGGTTGTAGTACCAAGGTTTACGCCACTCTTACGATAAACATATTCTACAAACCCAGGCCCGGTAAAACGTAGACTCTGCTCACTAATTGTTGTACCCATAGTTACTTTATCTTTATAGTTATAAGCGTTTTCAACGATTTTATCGCCTTTTGTTGCAGGATTAGCTGAGAGTAATGTAGGTAAAACTCTGCGGGCACCTACATAATTATCTGTATAATATGGCTTACTATTTAAATCAGAAATAACAATATTCTGTTGGGAATCAGCCATGTGAATCATTTTATTGTCCCCGATATACATACCAACGTGGTCAGGGTCTGTCCCAGTTTTTTTACTCTTAAAGAATAGTAAATCACCTTTTTGTAATTGATTTCTATTAACAGCTGTTCCTTGCTGTATCATATAATCTTCATTATAAGTTGCAAGGTCAACACCATTTTTCTCGAAAATGTACATAATAAATGATGCGCAAGAGAATTTATAAGGATATGTAGCCTTGTATTCTGTATTACTATATGTCGCCTTACCAATTAAGCTTTTTCCAGCTTGAATTAGTTGATCCGCTTTCGTATTAACTGCTTGTGAGTTATTCAGGGCATTTGTTGTTGCAGCCTCTACTTCTATAGGTTGAACAGTTGGTTGTACCATCCCCACTGTGCTAAAACCTATCGTCAATGCTAATGTTGTTGATAAAAATCGTTTATTCATGTTGTTATTTCCTCCTGAAGCTATTGTTAGGATTAATCCTGATTTGGTTTGTCACTGGAATTAATCGTAGCATGAAAAAGTAGGGCTTCTTTGAGGTAATTGTTACCACGGTGGATGGGAAATTGCTGTAAACACCTGATATAAAAGGCTTCATCGCCTTAATTTACAGTTGTATTACAAATGTTTCAGTTGGCTGAAGTGTTTTTTAGTATCGAAAGAAGGAGGATGTCGATAAAATTCAGAAGTTAGGTGATAAAACGTGAAAGTTAGTCGATAAAATTCAAAAGTTGGGCGATAAAATGTAAAAGTACCCCGGCAAAATTAAAAAGTTGGAAGACATGCCAGTTGAATAGAAAATAACTTCTATTCAACTGTTTTCTTTTAGATTTCTTGAATCATCTCAACTCTATTACCGAATGGATCTCTAAATTCAAAGCGTTCAAAATGAGGAATAGGAACTGAATCGAAAATTTCTATATGATGTTCGGCTAGTACCTTCTTCCAATGTTCGATATTTTCAACTTGATAGGCAATATGAGCCTTCGTCGTTAATCTATCAAAGCCATCCTCTGTACCTACATGTACCGCTCTATTGCCGACCTGTAACCAAAATCCACCTCGTCCTTTCAGCGAATCAGGCTTTTCAATTTCTTTTAGTCCTAATACTTGACAGTAAAAATGTCTTCCTTTTTCTTCTTCACCTTTTGGTATTGTTATTTGAACGTGATGTAAGCCTATAATCATTTTTTCTCCTCCTTTAATTCTAATCATTACTTACTTCTAGGATAATAATGTAAAATCCTTTAATTTGATGAATGAATAGTATTCTTTTTCACGAATGAAGCATTTGTAAAACCAGTAATGAGAATTAGGGAGTAAGCCCATAATAGCCATGAGGCGAAATATCGATCTAAGTCAGCCGATAAATTCGGGAAAATATTGTCGAAAACTAACAATACGACTGCATCGATGAGCATTCCAGGTAATACGATACAAATAGCAGCCAGTAACCGTTCTGTACCTTTTGTCTTTTTCAAAGAATAAATAGGTATTGTCGCTATCCAAACGATTGGAATAGCTAAAATGTAAGTAGCTATCATGAGGAAAGGTTCTTCAAGGGTAAAAAAGTAGTGCCCTACAAATCGAAATACGGCACTTGCTACAAGCCAAATCCCAAAACCCCAGCATAAAAAGAATCGCATAGTTTTCCTCCTCTAATTATTTTCTAGACGATGCAATGTCTGAAGGATTTTTTCTAATTGCTGATAGAAGACATCTACATCGAAATCGTCCCTCATCATCACTTGTAAAGCTAAGCCATCAATAAGGGCGTTGAAAAAAATGCTCCAAGTTTCCATCGACACGCCATCAATTGGTGATGTATCCCATAATTTATTTAAAATGTTACATAAATGTTCATTTTCAGCCGCTAAAATTTGTCCAATTTGCTGTCTAATAGTTGGGTTCGTAAAGCCGAAAACGATTAAGGTGAAAAATAATTTATGATAAAACGCATCATTTTCATATCGACTTTTTGCAGAGAAAAGTGCAGATTGAATCATTTCTCGATCAGTCATCAGAATCTCATTCCAGGAATTTTCACAGATGTCTTGGACAATTTCTAGAATGATTTGCTCTTTTGATTTGAAATGATAATAAATAGTTCCTTGTGTCACCCCAGCTTGCTCAGCAACAGCCTTTAAGGTGAATTTCTCAATCCCTTTTTCTACTAAACTTTGCTTGGCAGCCATTAATAAATCTGACTTTTCAATACCAGTAGGTTTTGCCATTTGTTTACACCTCCTTTGTTATTAGTTAGTTGGATAACTAACTATAAAATAACAGAATATCCCACTATTTACAAGTTTGTTTTGGTAGCGGGGCTGCTAGTCTTCGATGATTCCATATGTTCGGAATAATAGCAGTATGAAGAATCAAACAAATCTGAAAATAAATCTACTTTTCAGAAAAATATATGTTATAGTAAAACATAATTAAATATTGTGTAAGAGTTGGTGCCGAATGAAAGTTTGGCTTAAAAGGGAAGTCGGTGTAAATCCGACGCTGTCCCGCAACTGTAAATCGGAGCAAATCACAATTGCCACTGGGAAACTGGGAAGGCTGTGAGGCGTGTTGATGAGAAGCCAGGAGACCTGCCAATATCTAGTACACACCAAATACCTACGTGGAAATAGGTGGTGAGATGTGACCATATCGGCCCTGTGCGACAATAAATCATGCGATATTTTGAAAGAATTTCGTATTGTTTCTTGATAGCTAATTTTGATATGCAATGACAGCCATTTTCCAAAAAAGGAGGGTGGCTTTTTTTTATTTTGATTGATAGGAGAGATAAACATGACGTATACAAGTACTACAGTTGGTTATCCGTATATCGGAGAAGATCGTGAATGGAAAAAGGCTTTAGAGGCATTTTGGAAAAAGGAGCTTTCAGAGGATGAGTTTTTACAGCATTTAAAGGATATTCGCCTAGCTCGAATAAACAAGCAGATTCGTCTCGGCATAGACATGATAACTGTCGGAGATTTCACACTCTATGACAGAATGTTGGATACGGCAATGATGTTTGGCTTAGTTCCAAAGCGCTTTGATTGGCAGGGAGACAAAGTTGATTTACAAACTTACTATGGGGTAGCTCGTGGTAGTAAAAAAGCCGTGGCTAGTGAAATGACAAAATGGTTTAATACAAACTATCATTATATTGTGCCAGAATATGAGGGACAACCTTTACAATTAACAGAAAATAAAATATTGGCAGACTTTTTAGAGGCTAAGGAAGCGTTTGGTATTACAGCAAAACCTACATTGATTGGCCCATATACATTTTGTAAATTAACAAAAGGCTATGACAAACTATCGCAGATTACATTTATTTTAGCATTACTACCACTTTATACGCAGGTCTTAAAGGAGTTAGTGGATGCTGGTGTAGAGTGGATTCAATTAGAGGAGCCTGCTCTTGCCACAACACTAGATGAAGCGGAGGTTAAACTTGTTCAAGAAATTTATAGACAATTAGTTGCATCAGTACCCGAGGTTAACATTATGCTACAAACATATTTTGAGTCATTATCGGCATACGAGTCAATTGTGACACTTCCGGTTCAAGGAATTGGGTTAGACTTTGTGCATGGCTATGGCGAAAATATGGAGGCATTACGTCAATTTGGCTTCCCACAAGATAAAGTATTAGCGGCCGGTATTATAAATGGACGAGATATTTGGCGCTCCAATCTAGCAGAGGCTAGCTCAACTATTAAAGCTATTGAACAGCTAAGTGGTGCTAAAGAAATATGGATTCAATCTTCGTGTAACTTACAGCATGTTCCAATTACAACTACTCTCGAAACAAAGCTCGATCCAGTTCTAAAAAATGCCCTTTCTTTTGCAGATGAAAAATTAGTTGAGATCAATGAAATAACAAAATACTTACAAGGCACAGGAAGCCCCTCAAATCAAAAAACATCTGAAAGTATGAGGGCGATTGAAGCGTTGAAAAATCACCCGGCTCGTCAAAATAGAAGTATTCAACAAGCCATTAAAGCAGTGTCAGCACAAGATTTTGAACGCCAGAGTGAATTTAAAACACGTCAAAAGGTTCAACAACAAGCCTTGCAATTACCGCTGTTCCCAACGACAACAATTGGGAGCTTTCCGCAATCAGACGAAGTCAAACGTACACGAAGTGCATGGCGAAAGAAACAACTATCTGATGAGGATTATGCAGCGTTTGTCGAACAAGAGACAAAACGTTGGATCACTATTCAAGAGGAATTAGATATCGACGTTTTGGTACACGGTGAATTTGAGCGCACAGATATGGTTGAATATTTCGGGGAAAAACTTACTGGTTTTGCATTTACGGAGAAAGCATGGGTTGTATCATATGGCTCTCGCTGTGTGAAGCCACCAATTATTTATGGTGACGTTGCATGGGAAGCACCGATGACAGTTAAAGAAACAGCCTATGCCCAAAGCCAAACGAATCGCTATGTAAAGGGAATGCTAACAGGTCCTGTGACAATTTTAAATTGGTCCTTTGTACGGGATGATATTTCACGGGAGGATGTATCCTATCAAATTGCTTTGGCACTTCGAAAAGAGGTGGAAGCGCTAGAAGCTGCGGGTATTTCAATTATTCAGGTTGATGAACCAGCATTACGAGAGGGCTTGCCACTGTGTGAAGAAAATTGGGGAGCTTACTTAGAGTGGACGGTGAATGCTTTTAAACTTGCTACATCTAGTGTGAAGGATCAAACACAAATTCATACACATATGTGCTATTGTGAGTTTAATGATTTTATCGAGCCAATTAGTGCATTGGATGCTGATGTTATTTCAATTGAAACGTCACGTAGCCATGGCGAGCTGATTTCTTCTCTGCAAGTCAATCCGTATGAAAAAGGAATTGGGCTAGGCGTTTATGATATTCATAGTCCACGTGTACCGAGCGAAGAAGAGATGCTGAGTATTATGCAGGATAGCTTACAGGTTTTATCAAAAAATCAATTTTGGGTGAATCCTGACTGTGGTTTAAAAACAAGGAAGGAAACAGAAACAGTTGCAGCACTGACACATATGGTAGCTGCGGCAAAAACTCTCCGTCAACAAGTCCAACAGTCCATACATTAAATAGAAACTTGACTTCTTTTTAAGAGGTCAGGTTTTTCTTTTTATTCGACAGAAATTTTTATAGAAAAAGTGAAGTGACAGCTACTGAAGAAATTTAAGCGAAGGTAGCGTGGTCCAAGCGATGGATAGACTAGTCAAACAGATGCTTAGATGGTGAAGTACTCGATTATACAAGATACTATGGTATAATAATATAAACGGAATAATAAGATAGAGGTACAAATCGGAATTCCGATTTGTTTAAAAGGGAAGATCGGTGTAAATCCGGCGCTGTCCCGCAACTGTAAATGTGAGCACGTTTCAAAAGACCACTGTTACGCATTGTAATGGGAAGGTGAAAAGTGTGATGAACATAAGCCAGGAGACCTGCCTTTATCTAGTACAACCAAAAAACCTACGAGGATAGGGGGTGTTGAGTGTGACTAGAGAAATTCTCCTGCATGCTCATAGTACGATGATTGCTAAGAAGGTAGCTTCTATTACCAATAGAAAGCTTTTTTCACCGTGTCAATCACCGTATTATGTCGTGTATTTGTCATAGTAGGCATCTTCCTGATGAAGGAAAGATGTTTTTTTATGCTAAAATTGAAGGAGTGTTACACATGAATCCACAAGTAATCGAGTATTATGAAAGTCTATTAAAATTTGAAGTCATGGAAACGCAATATACAAGTACTTCTCAAACATTAAAGGACACAGTTGAACAGTATGTAGAACAAGATGCTGTCCATGAAAATGATATTTTAACAGCTTATACGAATGTAATGAAAGAGCTAGTTGGATAAAGTGAAACTTTAATCAGTGGGACGTATTATCCCCACTGATTATTAGTCTTCACCAATCGGGCTTTTACGGGCAGTTAATCCCGCACCAAACTTCTTTGCATTGCTAATTTAAGATTTGGTATTTTTTACCTGAAGTCGCGCTTTCGGAATAGATAAATTACTGCCCGTTAAAGCGGGATAAAGTGAAACTTTAATCAGTGGGACGTATTATCCCCACTGATTATTAGTCTTCACCAATCGGGCTTTTACGGGCAGTTAATCCCGCACCAA
>NZ_JBLLLQ010000001.1:0-60864 GCF_047737915.1 Lysinibacillus sp. NPDC056185 | reverse complement strand
AACATCTTCTCTTTGCTAATTTAAGGTTTTAAATCTTTTACCTGAAGCCACGCTTTCGGAACAGATAAATTACTGCCCGTTAAAGCGGGATAAAGTGAAACTTTAATCAGTGGGGCGTATTATCCCCACTGATTATTAGTCTTCACCAAAGTTAAAAGGCTACTTAATGTTCACCTCTTTACGGGACATTATGTAGCCTTTTTCTATAAAAACAAGCTTTATATCTAATTATCTCAATAGGAATACATATATTTGTCATAAAAAAAACTCTGGGACTTCATACTTATTTCACTTTTTAACTATATAATAATTTTGCGCTTATTATTATAGATTGGAGATTTAGACATGAAGAACACGCTTTATCAGAGCTTTTGGCGAACGCACTTTTATGCCGCATTATTTATTACTCCACTTCTTATTTCACTAACATTAAGTGGTATAGGTTTTTTATTTTATACCAATGTTGAAAATCAGTTATATGATAAATACTTTTTTGGTGAAAGTGGAAAAACCGAGATACAATCTATCGATGATGCTGTTAAACTTGCAGAAGAATCATATGCTGGCTATAAAACAAATAAAATTATTGAGTTAGAAGAGCCATACAATACTCGTTTATCGATGAAGAATGCAGATGGCAAAGAGAAATATGTGTTTTTAGATGATCATAACCAAATTATCGGTGGTCAAGATGCTGATTACACATTTGCAAATATTATGAGAAATGCCCATAGTTCCTTATTTATTGGGGGAACGGTTGTCAATTATTTAGTAGAATTAGCTGCGTGCTGGGCTATTTTTTTACTACTTTCAGGCATTTACATGACGTTTAAAGCAAAACTACTAAAGAAAACAAAGCAGACGAACAAACGTCAAAAGAGTAGAAAATTCCATGCTCTTGTTGGGACAATTATTACAATTCCAATGCTTGTTATTATTTTCACAGGTTTACCATGGTCTGCGTTTATGGGGAAATATATTTATCAAGCTTCACAAGATCATCCTTCTTTCGGCACGCCATTATTGCAGCAGCAGCCGCCTACATCTGATGTTAGTGAGATTCCTTGGGCTACTCGTCAAGAAACCCCTCCATCGTCAGATTCAGGACATGCAGCACATCATGGTATGGGGGCTAATATGGGCTATGTTGCTAACCCTAACCAACTAAGTGTGGAAAAGCTAGAACATGAAATTGATGCAATGAATATATCAAAACCTTACGCTATTATTTATCCTACTAGTGAAGACGGTGTCTATACAGTTGCAAAATCTAGTAACACTGGTGTCACAGGTCTTGATGTTAGTCCATATGATGAAACGACAATGTATTTCGATCAATATAGCGGAAAATTTATAGACAAGGTTGGATATGAGGACTATGGCATTCTTGCCAAATGGTTCACATGGGGAATTCCTTTACATGAAGGTCATTTGTTTGGCTGGCCAAATAAATTAATAAATTTACTAGTATGTCTAGCATTTTTAGTAGTTATAGTTTGGGGAGTTAGAACATGGCTACTACGAAAGAAACAAGGTATGCTATCTGCACCACCTAAAATCTCTCAAAAGGTATCCATTCCTTTTATCATTTTCATGATTATTTTAGGTATACTGATGCCACTATTTGGGCTTTCCTTAATTGCTGTCGTACTCGTTGAAATAATTATAAATTTAGTGTCTAAAAATAAAAAAGTAGTTGATTAAAATGCTAAGCGATACTGTATCCTTAATGGTTAAGGAATATAGTATCGCTTTTCTTGTTCTAAAGCCACCCTTTATCACTGGCGACTTGAACAGCTTGTTGTCTAGATTCAACATGGAGCTTTTGAATAGAGGTTGATAAATAGTTTCGGATAGTGCCTTTCGTTAAAAATAACTTTTTACTAATCTCATTTGTTGTGAGTCCTTCTTTTACAAGTTGCAGAACAGCAATTTCACGTTCATTTAATGGATTCTGTTCTTTCATAAACAACGTTGCAGCTAGATCTCTACTAACTACTTTTTCACCATTCATCACTTTTCTTATTGTTTCAATTAAATAGTCGATCGGCTCATCTTTTAATAAATAACCTTGTACCTCACAATCCATCGCTTTTTGTAAATAGCCAGGGCGTGCAAAGGTAGTGACAATCATCACCTTGCACGGTAAATTTGCCTGTCTTATTTTTTCAGCAAGTTCAAGACCAGTAAGATTCGGCATTTCGATGTCCAATACACAAACATCGGGTAGCTCTTGTTGAATATATTCCCACGCTGTTTGACCATCTGAAACTTCCGCGATCACTTTTATATCAGGCTCAAACGACAACAAGGAAGTCATGGCGCCACGTAACATTTGTTGATCCTCTGCTAGTAATACTCTTATCATGAAGTTGGCTCCTTTTTATAGTGTTGGTTAGGCAGTGTTAAGGTCACAATCGTTCCGCCTGTCGGTAAGTTGCCAATGGAAGCATTTCCTTGAAGGGCATTCATTCTTTCTTTCATTGATGAAAGTCCATTCCCATGCCCTTGGATATGTAAGCCGACACCATCGTCAACAACGTTTATCTTTAAAATTCCATTAATATAGTTGATATCTATTTGGCATTTTTTTGCTTGACTATGTTTAATAATATTTGTAGCTGCTTCCCGAAGACATAAGGACAGCATCGTTTCCTCCACACTAGCTAGTAGCAGCTTTGGACAGTTATTTTTTATTTTTATGGAAATATCCGCTGTTTGTAAATGCTGCTTACAATGTATAAGTTCACTTTCTAACGAAATAAAATTCATATCGGAGACTAATTCTCTTACTTGCTTTAGTGCTGTTCGTGTTGTTGCTAAAATATCATTTAGCTCATCTTTAACACGCATTGTATCTTTATCGACTAATTTTGATGTTAGTTCGGTTTTTATTTTTATCATTGTCAATGTATGACCAAGCGTATCGTGGAGGTCTCTCGCAATACGTTGTCTTTCTTCTTGCTGAACAAGCTGGGTATTTACCTCTGTTAATTTTGATTGTAATTTTTTTGATTTTTCTACGTAGTAAATTAGCATTGGAAACAGTAGCTGAATGATCATAATAGGTATTATTGCTTGGGATTGTAATTTGAAAGATGCTCCTGATTCAAACCAAATAACTATTAAAAACATAAATGCAATCGCAATCATTCCAATAGCAATATGCCATTTCTTTTTAGCCCTCCCAATTAAATCAGCAAATATAAATCCAAAAACTAACATAGAAGAACCTTCATAAATACCCAATATGATAATAAGCGTAAAGCCTAGTAAAGAAGCTAACAGTAAACGCCAATCTTTAAACCATAAAGCAATATAGAAGGCTACTAAAAATAACATAAGGATAATTATTTTAGCCATTAACGGTAATGGAGAATTCGAACTTAATACCATTGTAAATAAAAAAACAAGTGATAC
This sequence comes from Lysinibacillus sp. NPDC056185, assembly GCF_047737915.1. NCBI lineage: Bacteria > Bacillati > Bacillota > Bacilli > Caryophanales > Bacillaceae > Lysinibacillus > Lysinibacillus sp. NPDC056185. The sequence continues at coordinate 57,444 of NZ_JBLLLQ010000001.1, read as the reverse complement.
AACATCGATAATTAAATAGTACTTTACCTGGTCTCTTGGATAAATCTTTATAGTTCACACCAACCCTTGTCGATTATTTCTGTGTGACACTTTGAATGGCGTGTTTCCGAATCCATTCCATTGGCCCAACATGAAAATGCTTGATACAAATATGTGCCATGAAAAGTTGTAGAAGGGAGAGGGTTAGCCAAATGCTGATAACTTCAATGCTATTCAATTTTCCACCTAAACCTAAGCCCCAACCATAGAAAATAATAGATGCAATAACATTTTGAAGCACATAGCAACTTAAAGACATTTTCCCAATCTCACCAAATCTCTTCCATAACCAATCAAGCTTCTTATATTCTATCATTTTACCTAATATACCAATATAACCAATTGATAGAATTGGTGCGAATAAATAACGTACAGGTAAATCAAATGCTCCACCGGGAATAAAAATTAGAAGGTTTAAAGGTACTCCAATAAAAATACCGATTTTGAATAGTTTTTGACGCGCCTGACGTCCTTTGTCATCTTGCGAAAATACACCATTCCTCATCAGTTTAACACCAAGTAAAAATAAAAAGATATTCATTGGAATAATAAAAATAGCTTCTGTTCTATAATAAAGAAAATTTGTTAAACGATATTGTATTTGCTCAAACCAAGTTCCATTTTCATAAAGACTAACGACTGGATCGAGTCCAGCAAGGGAAACATTGATGGCACCTAGCAATGCGCTAACTAAAATCAGCAGAATCGTCAGTGCGTGGAAACTACCAAAAACGTATAAAGCACGTTTAATCGCTTTATCACCAAATTTAACGATAAAAGTAACGATGACGGCTGTCACAGCATAGCTCATTAAAATATCATATTCCATAACTAAGGCGAAGTGGATAAGCCCCTCCATAAATAAAAAGACTATCGTCCAAATATACATGCCTGGCCAAGCATTTCCTTTTCGCAAAGCTTGCTGATATTTTAATTCTAGACCTACACCAAACATGATTGTTAATAAACCAAGGAGTTTACCGTTTACTAAAAAAAGGACTGCCATTCGTAAAAAGTCGTTCAATGACCACCAACCTGAATAACTACTCGTTGTGATATACGAAATATCTCCAAGATAAGCAAAAATCCAAATATTCGTGCCAAGTGTCCCTAATACAGCAAAGCCTCGTAACATATCGATTAGGGGTAATCTTTGTTGAACCTTCATCATAAAATCACTCTTTCTCTGTTTTCTTACAATAATGATAAGAAAACGAAAGGGAAAAACATATTCACACCAGTCAAAGCTTCTTTATGACAGGTGTCATTTTATGGTGTATCAAGAGCACAGGAAATAATAAAACAGCTTTGCTTTTTATTAACACTATGGTGTTTTGGCTAGGGAAAATAGGAAGCGGTCACTTTTAGAATAATGTATTAGAAAAGCAGGAATCTTTCCTTCGAGGCACGAGAATTTTAGTCAAAATCCAAATTTTTATAATTTAAATATTGCGAAAACTAATCATATTAGTTAAAATAGAAATACGATTAGTCGATAAAGGGGATTTGATTTAGAATGAAAATTACGAAGATTGGTACAGTGTTTCAATTGTCATTTATGCCGAGGATTTTTCCTGTTAATTGTTATATTGTAGAAGAAGAAAGCGAGCTTACACTGATCGATGCAGCCCTACCATATAGTGCAAAAAGTATAATAAAAGCGGCTGAAAGTATTGGTAAACCGATTACAAGAATCATCATTACTCACGCACATAGTGATCATATAGGAGCGCTAGACACGTTAAAAGAATTATTACCAGATAGTCAAGTGTGCATTTCTTCCAGAGATGCTTTGTTATTGGAAGGAAATAGTGCATTACTTCCAAATGAAAAAAACACACCCATTCGGGGAGGTATTCCAAAAAATATTAAGACTAAACCGGACTTATTACTCGAAGAAGGTGATCGTGTTGGTTCATTAGAAGTGATTGCAACTCCAGGTCATACACCTGGTTCCATCACACTTTTCGACACACGCAATAGAAGTTTAATCGCGGGTGATGCCCTCGTAACAAGAGGAAAACTACTAGTATCGGGAGTAATGAATCCGTTGTTTCCATTTCCTGCTCTAGCAACATGGGATAAAAGCACAGCTCTAATAAGCGCAAAAAAATTAAGGGATTTAAATCCAAGCTTACTTGCTGTGGGGCACGGAAAGATGTTGAAGCAACCACAGGAACTTTTGGACATAGCAATAGCAGAAGCAGAAGCAAAAAAAAAATTTAGACAATCAAAATAGGAAGTGAAAAAAATGTCCCGTCGAATGAAAATAGATATATCGATTATTTTACAAAAGGCAACGGAGCTAGTTGATGAACAAGGATTGGATCAACTTTCAATTGGACTATTAGCAGAAAAATTGGAAATACGACCACCTTCCTTGTATAACCATCTTGATGGATTAAATGAATTGAAGCAGAAGTTAGCTATTCAAGGCGTAAACAAATTAAATGAATATATGCTTCAAGCTGCAGTAGGACGTTCAGGTGATGATGCCGTTCGTGCAATTAGTCAGGCATATATTCGATTTGTTAGAGAGCATCCGGGGCTGTATGATGCAAGCACTCGCTTTCCAGATACTAACGATCAAGAACTTCAGCAAGCCCAAGAAGCTGTCGTGCAACTTGTACTTCAAGTACTTGATGCCTATAATTTACAAGAAGAAATTGCGATTCATATGGTCAGAGGGTTACGAAGTATTCTACATGGATTCACTTCTATTGAACAAATGGGGGGATTTGGGATGCCACTTGATATCAATAAAAGCTTTTTAATCTTAATCAATACTTTTATTGAGGGCATTCATGCAGTGACGATTAATGAAGATAAATACATGCAAAGGAATGACTAAGGAGGAAATCTTGCTCTTTTAGGGAAAAGAAAGAAGCGGGAAATGGCACAAAGGATTAATTTCCCGCTATAAATTGTTGAACAGAATGGATGTTGAAGTGGGAGATTTGTCGTTGAACGAGTCTGCTGCTCTTTTTTATTTACATAGCAGTTAAGTTAAATAACATCCTCACACTATTTAGTACATGAATAAATTCTATAGTCTAAAACGCCTTCATACTTTAAGTTCATTTCAAAATGTTTATCCATTACCTCATAAAGTTCAGGTGCAATATCCTTCGAGTGATGAAGCTCAGGAATGGAGAAGATTGATTTATTTTTTTGAATACGAATATTTTTAAAACCAGCCTGGTTAAACAAAGCTACCCAATCCTTTTTCATTGAACAAGAATCAAATCCATAAAACTGTTTGATTTCCTTTTCAATTTTTTCTTCAAGTGGTTGATGAATAGTAAATTCAATGGCAATAAACCGACCACCTTTTTTTAATAAACGAAAAATTTCTTTCAGTGCATTAGGTTTATTGACAAAAGAAAGAACAGATTCAGAAATAATAAAATCAAATGTATGATCAGGTAACGGCACTTGTTCTATAGAGCATTGAATTATTTTTACGGGTAAGTGATTTTTTTTCATTCTCTTTTTAGCCTTTGCGACCATTTCAGGATTGATATCAATACCAGTTACTTTTGCTTCATATGTTTCCGCCAAATAGGCAGAAGTTTGGCCTGTACCACACCCTGCATCCAAAATGCGGGAGTTTTCGTTAATGCTCTCTACCTTGAATATTTCCTTAGTTAGATTAATGCCACCAGGATGCGCACCGCCAACGCCAAATTTGGACAGAAAATCTAGATATTTTGAATTTTGAATCGGAATCCCTTCTTTATTCGTATTTTTGTATAATATGAAATTAAAAAAAGTATGGTTCCAGAGTTGTCATGAAGAACCTTTCAGAAAGGAAGGAGAGAATGATAAATAATTGGGCTTCAACATTTTTACAATACATATCAATATATTTTTTTAGCAACTTCTCCGATAGTCTAAACAATAAAAAAATACAGACGTATACTAGTAAAAAGATATTTGATAGGGGGTGAATTGATGCCATTTTATCCGCCTAATTCTAGAATGAGACCATTACCACCAAGATATAGACAAGGTTTTGGCCCTCCTATTCAAGGTAGAAGGGTGCAACCTTTCTTTAACCCTAATCAACAACCCCAAACTTCTAGATTTGGAAGATTACCACAGCATTTAAATACCATTATGGGCCATGCGGGAACAATAACAAATGGAGTTGGTATGTTAAGGCAAATGGGTGCATTTTTAAATTTCTTTAGGTAGATTATTTCGATGGGTCTTTTAAAGTCCATCCTATAAAGATAGCAAGAAAGGCTTAAGAACCCCTCTGAAGAGTAAATTTTCTTAAGAGGGGTTGTTGTGATTGAATAATCATTGTATTTAGTTTTTAAAGATTATTTAAGGTGCTTTTCAATAATAGAGCGATTTTTCTCTTTAAACACTTCATTATGTGATGAAACGACCCCGTGACGATAGGCAGTAGGCTCTAAATACGTTTTAATAGAGTTCACGGCATTGGCTGCATCTTGGAAAGTACCTAAAAGGAGATGAATTTTCCCTTCAAATGCTAAAATATCACCCGCTGCAAAAATACCGGGCTGCTCAGTTTCTCCCGTTGCTTTTCCTTCGAAATAGTAATCATCTTTTTTAGGAATGGTCAGTGATTGATCCAATGCTAATGATGCTTCGCGGTTATAGCCATGACTAACAATTACTTCATCGATTTGACGCGTGTAACTTTGCTTTGTTTTTGAGTTTTCACATGTCACTAATTGAATCGCTGTTTTGTCAGCATTAGCAGTCAATTTTGAAATAGTTGTATGGCATTCAATCTTTACACCAGCATCTAAAGCTTCTTGTATTGTTGATTCATGCGCAGATAACTTATCTTTCCGATAAACTACAGTTACATTTTTAGCGATAGGACTAAGTTCAACTGCCCAATCAATAGCCGCATTTCCGCCTCCTGAAATAATAATTTCCTTGTCCACAAAGTGTCGATAAGATTGCACTGTATAGTGTAAATTAGTCATTTCATATTTTTCTGCACCTTCTAGTGAAAGCTTTTGAGGGTTAATAATTCCACCACCAACTGCTAAAAGAACGGTTTTAGAATAATGTTTATCTCCTTGCGCCGTATGTAGAACAAAAATTTCATCTTGGCGCTCGATAAAATCGACTTTCATACCTGTTAAAATGGTTGGATCAAAAGTTTTTGCCTGCGCAATCAACTGTTTTACAAATTGTTCGCCTAACACAGGAGGGTGTCCGCCAATATCCCAAATGAGCTTTTCAGGATAAAGTAAAACTTTACCACCAAGCTGATGTTGACTCTCAATTAACTTCGTCTTCAATCCTCGTAAACCACTATAAAAGGCACTATATAGACCTGCGGGGCCACCGCCAATAATTGTTACATCGTATAAATGTTGCATTTATAACACCACATCCTTAAAAAATAATAAAAAAGTATTTGACAAAACTTTATAGGAAAACTAGACTAACTTTAGTGATAATGATTATCATTATCGGTTATTCGTTATCATAGCATGGAAAGAAGTAAAAGGAAAGAGAGGTTATGTTGTGCGTTTACAAGTTGAATCGATTCGTATCGGCTACGAGGACAAAACGATTGTGCATGATTTATCGCTACAAATTCCAGACGGTAAAATAACGACCATTATTGGTTCCAATGGCTGTGGCAAATCAACACTTTTAAAGGCCATTACAAGGATTTTGAAGCATAAGAGTGGACAAGTCATATTAGATGGTCAAAATATTTCCGAGATGAACACAAAAGAATTGGCGAAAGAACTCGCCATCTTACCACAAAGCCCGGAAAGTGCACATGGTTTAACAGTAGAAGAACTTGTATCCTACGGTCGATTTCCATATCAAAAAGGCTTCGGTAATTTATCGAAAAAGGATAAAGAAATGATTGACTGGGCCTTAAAGGTAACTAAAACGGATGACTTTCGTCAGAACACGGTTGATGCCTTATCAGGTGGACAGCGTCAACGAGTGTGGATTGCGATGGCATTAGCGCAAGAGACCGATATTATTTTTTTAGATGAGCCAACAACGTATTTAGATATGGCCCATCAGTTAGAGGTTTTAGAATTACTTTACAAGCTTAACGAAGAAGAGGGACGCACAATTGTTATGGTGCTACATGATTTAAATCAGGCAGCCCGTTTTTCAGATTTTATCGTTGCGCTGTCAAAAGGAGAGCTTGTGAAGTTTGGTACTGCAGAGGAAGTCATGGTACCTGAAGTATTAGAAAAAGTGTTTAATATTGATGCAGTCATTGGTAAAGATCCACGAACAGATAAGCCAATGTGCATTACATATAACTTACTAGAAACAGTGTAAAAGGAGATATATTTATGAAAAAGTGGCTATTACCAATGTTTATGATGGTCGTACTAGTGCTTGCAGCGTGCGGCAATAAAGAAGAGAAGGCGGAAGAGGGCTCTAAAGATAAAACATCTGCAGAAACGATTACGTATCAATCAGAATCAGGTCCTATTGAAGTACCAGCTAACCCTAAACGTGTAGTTGTGTTATCTTCATTTGTTGGGGATTTACTACAGCTTGGCGTTAATGTTGTCGGTGTTGATTCATGGGCTGCAGATAATCCAAACTTCCAAGATGATATTAAAGATGCAGTAGTTGTTGAGAATACGGATATCGAAAAAATTATCGAGCTTGAGCCAGATTTGATTATTGGTTTAAATGGTATTGAAAATGCGGATAAATTAGCAGAAATCGCACCAACTGTATTATTTACTTATGGTAAAGTAGATTATTTACAACAATTTATTGAAATCGGTAAGGCTGTCAATAAAGAAAAAGAAGCAACTGATTGGGTAAAAGATTTTAAAGAGCGTGCCGCAGAAGCGGGTACAAAAATTAAAGAAAAAATCGGCGAAGATGCAACGGTTACTGTTGCAGAAATGTTCAATAAACAATTGTATGTTTATGGAGATAACTGGGGTCGTGGCACAGAAATTATATATCAAGAAATGGGCTTGAAAATGCCTGAGAAAGTGAAGGAAGGTGCTTTAAAACCAGGTTATTTAGCAATTTCTCAAGAGGTATTAGGGGATTATGCGGGTGACTATGTGATTTTTAGTACATTTAAAGGCGAAGATAGCGCCATTAAAAATGCTGCGTGGTTTAAAGATTTAGAGGCTGAGAAAAATGGCCATTTATTTGAAGTGAATGCCAACGAATTTTACTTTAATGACCCAATCACTTTAGATTATCAACTAGATTTCTTTGAAAAGAAATTTTTACAATAATTTCAGTAGAGAGTAGCGAAGGAAAATGATAAAGTTTCAACATTTCCCATTTTGGCTTCAGGTGTTGCTTTCACTGATCTTATTAGCAGTGACAGTTACGATTTCACTTTGTATCGGCGCAGCAAATACGAGCATTCAAGATGTTTATCAAGCGATTGTCGGACAAGACGGTGGCAAGCATTATGCTATTTTAAGAGAAATTCGATTTCCTCGTATTATTGCTGCTATTTTTGTAGGTAGTGCACTCGCAGTAGCTGGGGCTATTATGCAAGGAGTTACTAGAAATCCGTTAGCGGATCCGGGACTTCTTGGCCTCACAGCAGGTGCGAATGCAGCACTTGCATTGACGATGGCATTCATCCCAAATTCCTCGTATTATATGCTTATTTTTGCATGTTTCGTAGGTGCGGGCGTAGGGATGATTGTTGTCTATGGTATTGGCGCTTCAACTAAGAATGGCTTTTCTCCATTAAAGTTAGTTTTAGCTGGGGCAGCTGTTTCCGCTTTATTACAAGCAATAGCAGATGGTACGGGAATATTATTTCAAATTTCAAAAGATGTTTCGATGTGGACGAGTGGTGGTTTAATAGGTACTACATGGCAAGCTTTAATAATTGCTCCGGTTATTGTGGTCGGATTAATTGTAGCGTTTGCGTTTAGTCGTCAGCTAACCATTTTAAGTTTAAATGAAGAAGTAGCTGTTGGGTTAGGACAAAATACAGCCGTTATTAAAGGAATTATGATGTTTGTCGTTGTAATTCTTGCAGGCTCCGCAGTAGCACTTGTAGGTAATCTAGCATTTGTTGGTTTAATGGTGCCACATATTGTCCGTGCAATTGTAGGGACAGACTATCGATTTGTCTTACCGATGAGTGCTATTACCGGTGGATGGTTTATGGTGACCGCGGATTTTGCAGGTAGAATGATTAATGCTCCATATGAAACTCCGGTAGTTGCCATTATTTCAATAATAGGCCTTCCATTCTTCTTACTTCTTGTTCGGAAGGGAGGTCGTCAGATTGTTTAATGTCGGGCGAAAAAAACAACGTAGATGGTTATTGGTTTGGATCTTATTAACAATAGTAATTTTTGTTATGGGTATTTCAATGGGAGCAGCTTCGGTTTCGATTGATCGCATACTACCGATTTTAATGGGAGACGGTAGCTTCAAAGAATCATTCGTATTGTTCTCTGTTCGCTTGCCAAGATTGTTTGTGCTGGCAGCTGCAGGGATGGCGTTAGCTTTAGCCGGTGCCGTTTTGCAGGGGGTGACCCGTAATGACTTAGCGGACCCTGGTATTATTGGGATTAATGCAGGTGCAGGTGTAGGGATTACCCTTTTTTATCTCCTCGTCAATGGAGACTTACCTAACTTTGCGTATATGCTACCACTTGTAGGATTTTGTAGTGCTTTATTAACGGCAATCTGCATTTACTTTTTCTCGTACAAGCGCAATGAAGGTGTGCAGCCGGTCCAACTCATTTTAGTCGGAGTAGGTGTAGCATCTGCCTTATCGGGTGTAATGATCATATTAATTTCCTCAGCTGAGCGTAGTGATGTGCAATTTATCGCGCAATGGCTTGCGGGCAATATTTGGGGAACAGATTGGCCATTCTTCTGGGCTTTATTGCCTTGGCTTGTGCTAGGCATTCCATTTATTTTTTATAAAGCAAATGTGTTAAACGTACTGGCGATGACAGAACAAACGGCGGTTGGCTTAGGCTTAAATATCGAACGAGAACGTTTACAATTATTAGTTGTCTCTGTAGCACTAGCTGCGGCAGCTGTATCGGTCACAGGAGGCATTGCCTTTATCGGTCTCATGGCTCCACATATTGCAAAACAGCTTGTCGGACCACGCTACCAGTTCTTTCTACCCCTGACATTGTTTATCGGTGCAAGCTTACTAATGCTAGCGGATACAATTGGCCGCGTAGCTATTTCAAGTGCAACAGTACCAGCAGGTATTGTCGTAGCATGTATCGGTGCACCTTATTTTTTATATTTACTACGGAAAAACGACTGAATGGCTTTGGCTGTTCAGTTGTTTTTTTATGTTGAAAGGCTTTATGGAAAGAAGTCTCAGAGCGACGGAAAGAACAGCGACTTCGACGGAAAGAAAGCCCGAGTCGACGGATAGAATTTATGGCGACGGAAAGCAGGCCAGACCGATGGAAAGAACAGCGACATCGACGGAAAGAAAGTCTGAGGCGACGGATAAAATTAGCGTCGACGGAAAGCAAGGCCAGACCGACGGAAAGAAGTCTCAAAGCGACGGAAAGAACAGCGACATCGACGGAAAGAAAGCCTGAGGCGACGGATAAAATTAACGTCGACGGAAAGTAAGGCCAGACCGACGGAAAGAAGTCTCCGAGCGACGGAAAGAACTCCTGCATCGACGGAAAGAAAGCCCGAGTCGACGGATAGAATTAATGGCGACGGAAAGCAAGGCCAGACCGACGGAAAGAAGTCTCCGAGCGACGGAAAGAACTCCTGCATCGACGGATGGCAATCCCAGGGCGACGGATCGAAATAGCGGCGACGGAAAGCGAGACCCCACCGACGGAAAGAAGTCTCCGAGCGACGGAAAGAACTTCTGCATCGACGGAAAGAAAGCCCGAGCCGACGGATAGAATTAATGGCGACGGAAAGCAAGGCCGACCGACGGAAAGAAGTCTCAAAGCGACGGAAGGAACAGCGACATCGACGGAAAGAAAGCCTGAGTCGACGGATAAAATTAGCGTCGACGGAAAGCAAGGCCAGACCGACGGAAAGAAGTCTCAAAGCGACGGAAAGAACAGCGACATCGACGGAAAGAAAGCCCGAGTCGACGGATAGAATTAATGGCGACGGAAAGCAAGGCCAGACCGACGGAAAGAAGTCTCCAAGCTACGGAAAGAACTCCTGCATCGACGGAAAGAAAGCCCGAGTCGACGGATAGAATTAATGGCGACGGAAAGCAAGGCCAGACCGACGGAAAGAAGTCTCCGAGCGACGGAAAGAACTCCTGCATCGACGGATGGCAATCCCAGGGCGACGGATCGAAATAGCGGCGACGGAAAGCGAGACCCCACCGACGGAAAGTCCGAGCGACGGAAAGAACTCCTGCATCGACGGATGGCAATCCCAGGGCGACAGATCGAAATAATGGCGACGGAAAGCAAGGCCAGACCGACGGAAAGAAGTCTCAAAACGACGGAAGGAACGCTGACATCGACGGAAAGCGAGCAAAAAAATACTAGCAAGAGCTGAATAGTAGGAATTTTTCCGTTCTTTCTATCTAAAAAAGTTGATGAAAGATTTAATTTGTATTATACGTATTTCAAGTTTTTTGGAACCTCTTTTAATGAGGTTCTTTTTTTATACAATAGTTATAGGGGGTGAAGAAACAATGATTTTATTAGACCGTCAGGAATCGGAGCAACACAAAATTTTAGATGCTTTGATACGGAGATTACCTAGCACACATACTGAATACATGAATTATTTTGAGAGGTTGAGACGTATACACGCAGGCTTTGCTGGTGAGCAAAGAGTAGATGCCGAATGGCTTGAAATTAATTTACCTCATCAGCATTATTTTCTTCATGATTTACAAATACTTAATCACTTTGGCACTACTCATCAAATAGACACCGTTTTACTTTGTCCTCAATTTATATTGATACTCGAAATTAAAAATGTAACAGGCTTTCTTGATTTCGATGAATCCTTTAATCAATTTACACGAACTACAGCTGAAGGGGATATCGAGGGAATGACTAATCCATTTCATCAAGGGAGGCGACATATGGAATGGATGATGGGAATGTTGCATCAGTCACGGCTTGAGATTCCTGTCCATTATGCTGTCGTATTGGCTACGAAAAATGCTATTTTATCGAAGAGTTTAAGGGGACAACCAATTTTTCATGTTTCAGGTTTACGTTATCATGTTCGAAAATGGCTTCAACAGCATAAAAAGGCGGGGGTGGATGAAGAAAAGTTATTTCAATTTGCTTCTAAATTATTATCCATGCATAGGCCAATCAAAAGAGAAATAGCACTGCCTGTCCGAGATTTAGTAAAAGGTGTGCTATGTGAAAGTTGTTTAAATGGACAGAAAATGAACTATCGTTTCCCAAAATGGTATTGTCAGCGTTGCGGAGCAGTTGATCAAGAGGCAATTTTTAGGACGCTTGAAGATTATCGATTGCTAGTAGGCGAAACGTTAACAAATAAAAGCTTTTGTGAGTTTTTTGCAATAGATTCGCCGAATACAGCTTATAAATTACTACAAAAGTTACCGTTGAAAGCTGAGGGTACAAAAAGTAACAGGAAGTATTGGATTGTAGATTAAAGAGCAGAAATTCAAGCGGTCTGAAGTTTTGCTAGGAATGTTGCAGAAGGCTAGAAGTCTTAGAGCGACGGAAAGAACTCCTGCATCGACGGAAAGAACCCTCAAGGTGACGGATAGAATCAGCAACGATGGAAAGGAAGGTCTCACCGACGGATAGAAGTCTCGGAGCGACGGAAAGAGCTCCTGCCCCGACGGAAAGAACCCTCAAGGAGACGGATAGAATTAGTGTCGATGGAAAGGAGTGCCTAAACGACGGAAAGTAGTCTCAGAGCGACGGAAAGAACTCCTGCCCCGACGGAAAGAAACCTCAAGGAGACGAATAGAATCAGCAACGACGGAAAAACTGGCCTCAACGACGGAAGAAAGTCACGAAGCGACGGAAAGAACTCTGGTCCCGACGGAAAGAATCCTCAAACTGACGGAAAGAACATTCCCCAAATGACAGGATTACTCGCAAATTCCCTACTAGACAAATAGAATTTTTAAGTATATAGTTAGCTAGGCTAACTAATTGAAAAGGAGTGGTATTTTTGACAATCGAACAAGAATTTTTTAATCAATACCGCTTAATGTACAGACCGTTTATCAATCTAGTAAATGTGCAGTTAGAGAAATATCAGTTGTATAGTTCTCAATGGGCTCTCCTTCGGTTATTGATGGATAAAGGGCCACATACATTTGTTGACATTGCGAATTTTATGTTTATTGAAAAGCCGAGTGTGACAAGGCTTGTGCAAAAGCTTGTGGAGCTTGGCTATGTGGAAACGGTAGCGGGTAGGGATAAGCGCGAAAAGCTTATACAATTAACGGCTAATGGTGAAGAGGTTGTGCAGGAAATTAAGGCACAATTAAAACCATTTTTTGAACAGGCACTCGCAGGCGTATCAGAGAAGGAGATTGAAATTGCGACAAAAGTTTTAGCGAACATTTGTGCAAATATCAATCGGTAGGAGAGAAAAAAGTGGAAGCATCTAGACAAAAACTTTGGACGAAGGACTTTTTAATCGTCTCACTTATAAACTTTACCATTACATTAATTTTTTATTTATTGATGGTAACAATTGCAGGTTATGCGGTTGAGCACTTTGGGGCTTCAACTAGTACGGCAGGGCTTGTATCGAGTATTTTTATTATTGGTACTTTATTTGGTCGTCTTGGGACAGGGCGTATCATTGGGGATTGGGGTAGCAAGAAAACATTATTTTGTGGATTATTATTGTTTATGCTATCAACGATGTCTTATTTTATCGCAACGAATTTGCCGCTTTTAATGATCAATCGTTTAGTACAAGGGATTGCACTTGGGGTGGCTAGTACGGCGACAGGAACAATTATTGCGCAAATTTTACCGCCTGAGCGTCGAGGGGAAGGTATTGGTTATTACAGCTTAAGTGCTATTTTAGCAACGGCTATAGGACCTTTTGTAGGTATTCTTTTAACACAGTTGTTTGAAGATTATCGTATGATTTTTGCTGTTGATTCCGTATTAGCTATTGTTTGTTTTTTGATGTATTTTATCGTAACCGTTCCGGATGCAACGAAGAAGGCCAAAGAAATGGCTGAGAAAACAGGCTTTAAGCTAAGTAATTTTATCGAAATGCGCGCTGTGCCAATTGCTTTTGTGGCGCTCGTTATTGGCTTTGCCTATTCAGGGGTTATGTCATTTATGACGTTTTACGCGAAAGAGCTTAATTTGGTTACAGCAGGAAGTTATTTCTTTATTATTTATGCAATTGTTATTTTAGCGACACGTCCATTTACAGGGAAATTACTAGACACTAGAGGTGCGAACATTGTTATCTATCCATGTCTAGTCATTTTTGCGATCGGTATGTATGCCTTTAGTTCGGCGACAAGTAGTGTTGTCTTTTTACTAGCTGCTGCTTGCATAGGGATTGGTTATGGCAATTTCAACTCGGTAGCGCAAGCAATAGCTATTAAAGTTACACCAAATGAGCGTTTAGGACTTGCGACATCGACATATTTTATCTTATATGATTTAGGTTTGGGGGTTGGTCCTTATTTCTTAGGATTCTTCGTCCCTACGTCGGGGTACAGTGCCATTTTCTTCGCGATGGTATTCGTTATTTTAGTTTCAATTGTCCTTTATTATTTCTTATACGGAAAGTATGAAAAACAAGCAAAAATTTCATAGGTTAGAATCGTTATATTGAAGAAAAAACATCATTATCAACTAGATAATGATGTTTTTTTCTTTAAATGAAAATACTTCTTGCATTTGAAGATGATAATCATTATCATTCTCGATATAAACTATTTCGGAAGTAGGTACTTAGCATGAAAAAAACATCATTATTGTCAGTATTAGTTGCAGGGGGCATTCTTATGACTGGCTGCGGCAATACAGATGAAGCTAAAAAAGAAGATAAGCCTGCAACAGTGCAAACAGAGCAAGCTTCAAAGGTTGATTTATCTGCTGAACTAGCAGCCTATCAAAAATTTGCTTTAGAGCAAATGGATCAATTTTTAATAAAAACAGAAGACTTTGTGAACGCATTTAAATCTGGTGATATTGAAAAAGCAAAAGCAGCTTATGCACCAGCACGTATGTATTTTGAGCGTTCAGAGCCAATCGCTGAGAGTTTCGGTGACCTTGACCCACGAATTGACGGTCGTTTAGCTGATATCCAAGAAGAAGGCAAGGGAGAAGAAGAATGGACTGGCTATCATAAGCTTGAGCATGCGCTTTGGGTAGAAAATAAAACAGCAGGCTATGAGAAAATTGCAGATCAATTACTAGCAGACGCAAAAGAATTACACGCTTTAGTTCAAACTGTAGAAGTAACACCGGATTTAATGATTACGGGTGCTGTTGATTTATTAAATGAAGTATCGACATCTAAGATCACTGGTGAAGAAGAAATTTATTCTCACACAGACCTTTATGACTTTAAAGCAAACATCGAAGGCGCAGAAAAAATCTTTGAAATCCTACGTCCGAAATTAGAAGCGAAAGACAAAGACTTAGTAGCAACATTAGATGAAAAATTCAAAGCAGTAGATGATTTATTGGCACAGCATGCAACAGCTGATGGTGGGTATGTTTCTTACGAAGAGTTAACGGAAGAAAACACAAAAGCACTTGCAGCAGCAGTTAATCAACTTGGAGAACCATTAAGTCAAATGGGTATTATTTTGGAGTGATAATGAATGACAGCGTCAAATGATGAAAAATGGATGAATAAAAAAATATCTAGACGTGACATGTTAAAGCTATCGGGTATCGGAGTAGCTGGTGTAGCTATCGGTGCTTCTGGCTTAGGTGGTGTTATGAAAGTAATGGGCTATGATGTCTTTGAGCCTGTTGCGGACAGCACGACAGCACGTAATAAAGTTGATTTCTATGGAAAACATCAATCTGGCATTATTACACCAGTTCAAACAAATATTTATTTTGCTTCTTTGGATGTTTTATTTACATCAAAGAAAGAACTACAAGAGTTGTTCAAACAATGGACACCTCTTGTTGTACGTTTAATGAATGGTGAATTAATGGTAGATTTAACGAAAAATGCTAGTATCCCAACAGGAGATACGGGTGAGGCGGCAGGATTGGATGCATCAAACTTATCGATCACAATAGGTATAGGACCATCTTTGTTTGATAAGCTTGGTATCCAGCATTTGAAACCTGCTGAATTGAAGGATTTACCGCATTTCCCGAAAGATCAATTGCAAAAAGAATTTACTGGTGGCGATCTTTGTATTCAAGCTTGTGCGGATGATCCACAGGTAGCATTCCACGCAGTCCGTAATTTAGTTCGAGCAGCTTCAGGCAAGGTAGAAATTAAATGGTCACAGGCAGGGTTCAATTCATTCCCAGCTGGTGGAGGAACACCGAGAAATTTATTTGCATTCAAGGATGGCACTGGAAATCCATCGACTACCGACGACAAAGATTTAAATAAAGTTGTATGGGTCGATAAAGGATGGCTAAAAGGCGGCTCTTATTTAGTTGCACGTAAAGTTCAAATGCATCTTGAAACATGGGATCGCACATCTTTGAAGGAGCAGGAGGCAACATTTGGTCGTTATCGCGATAGTGGTGCACCTTTCGGTAAAAAGAAAGAGTTCGATGATTTTGATGTAGAGGCGAAAGATAGTAACGGTGAGTATATTATGCCAGATACTTCACATGTCCATTTGGCACGTAAATCAGGTGCACGTATTTTACGTCGTTCTTACTCTTATGCATCAGGTGTTATGACGAATACTGGTGCGCACGATGCCGGACTATTATTTATATCTTATCAAAAAGACCCAGCCCAATTTACAACAGTTCAAAATAGCTTAGGGCGAATGGATAAAATGAATGAGTACATTACCCATCGAGGCAGCGCAGTGTTTGCTTGTTTCCCTGGTGTATCAAAGGGGAGTTATATAGGTGAAGCACTTTTTAACACGTTGTAGTTTAGTACTTTGCTTGTTATTGGCACTTGCTGTACCGGTGCAGGCAGCGCAATCATATAGTCATTTGTACATTTCTATAAGTGATGCGCTAATGAATACGAAGCAGGACAAAGAAGCTGAGGCACAACATGCCCTTGAACAATTTGCAACAGACTGGGCGTCGGTCACATCTGAGCAAAAGGATGCAAAGGAAAAAGTGGATGAAATTCTTGAGCAAGCAGTTAAAGCTACTTCCAAGGATGAACGTTTAAAGGCACTATCTGACTTGTCAAATGCCTTACGTGCATTAGAAAAGCTTGAGAATCCTGTAGATGAAGCGGCGCAGCGAACAGAATTTGGCATGAAATTTAAACCTATCATGAAAGCATTTGAAGATGCCTTAGCAAGTGGTGATTTAACTACAATCGACGCGGAGTATAAGGATTTTAATGCGAAATGGAAGAAAATTGAACGCCCTGTACGTGAGCAAAGCATTGCGATGTACGGTCAAATTGAAACACAAATGGCTTTTATTCGGATCTCACTTGCTTCTGAAAAGCCAGATGTAACTTTAATGCAATCGCAATATGCAGATTTAAAACAAACAATCGAGGATTTTGTAGCAGGTAATGATACGGCGAAAGTTGTTGAAGGTGAGTATTCTTTAGCAACATTAGTCGCTTATATTGATGAGGCGAATGATTTTATCGATGCAGGTGACTACAAGGCTGCATCTGATAAAATTCGAGAGTTCATTAAAATATGGCCAAGTGTAGAGATTGATATTTCAACACGTAACGGTAGCCTTTATACAAAAATTGAAAGTGATATGCCGATTCTCGTTAGTGACTTATTAAAATCAAACGTCGATGTCAAAGCAATTAAAAGTAAGCTTGATACTTTCCGCACTGAAATTGAGCTGATTCAAGGTGACTCGGATTATACTCTGTGGGATGCAGCATTAATCTTACTGCGAGAGGGCTTAGAGGCACTGCTCATTATTATGGCATTAGTATCGTTCTTAGAGAAATCTGGACAAAAAACAATGCGCAAATGGATATTTGTGGGCGCATTTGTAGGGATCTTACTATCAGCGGTAGCAGCTGTTTTAATGTCGACACTTTTCCAATCTGCGACAATTGATACAAGTCGAGAGCTGATGGAAGGTTATATTGGGTTACTAGCAGCTGCAATGATGATTGGAGTTGGTATTTGGCTCCATAGTAAATCAAGTGTGACAAGCTGGAATCGCTATATTTCCAAACAAATGGGCAATGCCATCTCAACTGGCTCGGTGTTTGCGATGGCAGCAATTAGCTTCCTATCCGTTTTCCGTGAAGGTGCAGAAACACTTGTCTTTTATGCGGGGATTGCACCTAAAATGGAGACATCTCAATTTGTACTAGGTATCATAGTAGCACTTTTATTATTAGCTATTTTTGCATTTGTGTTATTGAAAGCAAGTGGAAAAATTCCAATTCATAAATTTTTCGCAGTGGCAACGGTGTTAATCTATGTATTGGCATTTAAAATTATTGGTGTCAGTCTGCACACTTTGCAGCTAAGAGATTCAGTTTCAACAACAATTGTGGATGGCTTGCCAGTTGTCAGCATCATTGGATTCTATCCAACAGTAGAAACAATGCTTGGACAAGCGATTTTACTTTTACTTGTTGTAGCTACGATTATTTATAAAAAGAAACAAAAATAAGTAGAAGGGCGGATGAATATATTTTCATCTGCCTTTTTGCTTGTCGATAAATATTTTATGTAATTAATTGTATTGTTTTTACCTTTTCTGAATAAAGTTGTGCTTATTGAAATGAAAGGTAGGGGCTTCTTCAAAAAGTAGAAATAGAGTATTATTGTATGGAGAGGATGAATATGGTGAAAATCATAAAGAAAAATATACAATATCCGTTAATTTTTTTCATACTATGTATTATATTTCAATGGTTATTTCGTAGTGACATTCAATGGGGACAAATTATTGGAGTTTCAATTTTAATTTTCCTTTTTCATATATTTTACGATTGGGCAAATATCCCCTATAAATGGAAGAAGGAATAAGCTTTTTTGAGTTATTATTCGAATAGGCTTTATAAAATTGCTACGGTAGCTAACTCAAAGTTGGACCCGTGCTACAATTGTTTTAATTTCTTTTAGTGGTTGTTTGGACATCCGCTGAACTTAGTCCAAGAACATCATGTCCTGTGGCAATTTATCTGTGCGAAAGCGAAGCGACAGCAACATCAACACATGACTCAGTGACCAACATCAAGTTGGCCAAAAGAATATGGGGGGATGGAGATGGATAGTGACAATAAATACGGTAATGAAAGTAACGAAAGCTACAGTTATCAAACCTACAATATTTTTGCGTATATTATCGGTATTCTATTTTCACCATTATTAGGGGTGATTATGGGAATTGTAGGTGTAATACAGCGTAAGAAAAATGCATGGAGTATTATTATCATTTCAATTCTTAGTTGGGTTCTGAATGTATTCGTAATTAATAATATATAGATGTAGCTTTACTGAAATAGGGATTGTATAATCATTAAGTACAATTTTCATAATGAATGCTCCAACAATCTAGGGGACTTGTGCGTATTACAACTCATACACGTAAGTCCTTTTGTTATGTTGTTCACTCACTTACTGGAACTCTACATTTTCATATGGAGCGCTGCATGTCAAAGCTGTGGTTATGATTGAATCAAATCTCACAAGTGCTACAGCTGCTTTGAATATTTCTGTACTCTTAATCAAACTTATTATAAATAGCGGTGTCAGCCGTTTAAAATACCGTACATCTTTAAAGGGGATATCCAAACTAATGAAAAATATTTTTAACCATATGCATACAGCAGAAGTTTTAAAACGTATCGACAAATTGAGTCCAAATTCACAACCGCAATGGGGAAAAATGGATGTTGCCCAAATGCTAGCGCATTGTTCATCTTTCCAGGACATCGCAATGGGAAATTCTTTTCCACCAAGGAGTTGGTTAGGAATAATAGTAGGGAGGTTTGCAAAACAAATCGTTTACAATGACAAGACATTGCCTCATAATATGTCTACTATTCCAACTATTTTGATTGCAGATGATAGAGAATTTGAGACAGAAAAAGAAAAGCTTAAACAAAAAATTATCACATTCCAAAATAACGGACCAGAGAAGTGCACAACTCATCCTCATCCTTTTTTTGGGAAACTCACTTCTGAGCAATGGGGTAAATGCGTATACAAACATCTTGACCATCATTTTAAACAGTTTGGAGTTTAACTTCTTTCAGCAACAAGTGTTTTCTGTAGCGACAAGTACGGTTCAATTGAATATAGAAAAAGCATGTTTTGATCATTCTTTTTTCAAAACACGCTTTTTCTATTTGCTCTTTTTCATGATTTATAGAAACTGCAGCTAAACAAAATAGTGTTTTTCTCAGTCTGAGGGGGAGCTGCTTAGAAGTTAGTTACCCCAATGAGACGGACGCTTCAGGTGAGAGGGTAATTTTGTTTGGTGATTGCCTTGTGCTGAATTTATTTGCATTTGGGTTAAAAACATACTGCTAGAAAGGTCTGCGCCACGTAAATTTGCGTCACGTAAATCCGCACCTATAAAATCAACACCTCTTAAATCTACATTTTGTAGGTTGGTAGCAATTAAATAAGCTCCTCTAAGATCAGTTGCTCTTAAATCCTTGCCTTTTAAATTCTTCCCAATCCAATCAACTCCACGATAGTTATACTTTCGAGCGTTTTTTCCATTAATCTTCTCGATAAGGTTTTGGCGAATTTGCTCACTTGTTTCTAACAGTAAAACATTCACTGGCAGTCGGAAATTAGGAATATCTATTGCTAGTAATGCATCTGCTTCTAGCTCAGTTGCACGCTGTAGTTGTTCTAATTGCATATGTAGTTTATTAAATAGGAATGAATCAACCGTATACGATAATGCCTCTGCTACGTAGGCGATCATTTCATAAAGTTGTTCCATAATCGGAAAGACTCGATACATTTTCTCAGAAATTTCAGGGTGTTGTCGCCAGTCTTGTCCATGGAAGGTTGTTTGTGACACCTTTTGTCCTGCTCCTAAACAATCAAAAACTGTACACCCTTTAAACCCTTGATCTCTAAGTTTACTATGAATTTGACAGCTAAAATCCGATTGTAGATTAGGGCAAGGTGTCCCAGCTGCTTTATCAATGGCAAAGTCGCTAGAAGCAGCAATATTTAAAGCCGTGCAGCATAGACCAAAACAGCTTTGGCAATCTGCCTGTAAACTTTCACGTATTTTTTTCCCCATTGTATAATCCATTTTTTGTACTTCAGACATTATTGTATACCTCTCTTAACACATAAACTTCTTACATTTAATACTATCACTTATTATGCATATAAGGATAATTTTGTATGGATAAATTTATTATTTACCTCTAGATATTTAGGAAATAAATTGATAGTTTTTTACAAAATCGGAATAGCCCATTGACAATTTATTGTAAAATGCTATAATTTTTATCGACAGACAGTCGGTCTATTAAGGAGGAATAAACATGAGAAAAGAAGCGATAGAGCGCAGAAACGAAATACTTGTTGCGGCTGATGAGCTTTTCGGCCAGAAGGGTTTTGATGGCACAAGTACTAACGATATTCTTGAAAAGGTCGGAATTGCACGGGGAACGCTGTATTATCACTTCAAGTCGAAGGAAGATATTATGGACGCGCTTATTGATCGATATAATACTCAAATTTTAGGTGCAGCCAATGGAATTGCTGCAGATAAGAGCATAGCCGTTCACGAGCGTATTGTTCGTGTTGTGATGGCACTAAACATAAGCGGCGGCAACGGCAAGGAAATTATTGACCATATACATAAGCCTCAGAACGCGCTTATGCATCAGAAAATACAAAAGGTTATCATTAATGGTCTTCCACCGATATTGACGGAAATAATTCGTGAGGGTATTGAGCAAGGACTATTTAGTACACCGTATCCGTATGAATGTATGGAAATGATTGTGGCCTATACGAATACCGTTTTTGATGATGATATGGTAGATCTGACAGATGAAGAACGTGCTGCACGTATACCAGCTTTTATATTCAACGTAGAAAGACTGCTCGGTGTCGAAAGCGGAAGTCTTATGTACATGATGAAGATGTTTGGCAGTGGGGGTGAAGAAAATAGAAACAACAGTTAATTCAGAGGGGTTATTCGGGAGATTTATTCTGCTATGGTCAGGACAACTAATTTCAGCAATAGGAAGCGGGCTTACAGCGTTTGGGCTTGGTATTTATGTTTTCCAACAGACGGGAAAGGCATCGGCAATGGCACTTGTAACCTTACTTGCGTTTATGCCATCACTTCTTTTAAGCCCCGTAGCAGGAGTACTTGCGGATCGTTATGACCGAAGAATTTTAATGGTGTTAGGCGACAGTCTTTCAGCGATAGGACTTGTTTATATTCTTATCTGTATGCTTAGCGGGGAAGCACTGTTATGGCAGATTTGTGTGGGAGTTACAATAAGCTCGGTGTTTTCATCGCTGCTTGATCCCGCATACAAGGCTACGGTTACGGATTTACTGACCGAGGAACAATACACAAAGGCAAGTGGCTTAGTCCAGGTAGCGGGTTCTGCAAAATTTTTGATTTCTCCCATCATTGCAGGATTTTTGCTAACCGTTTCGGATATAAAGCTTTTGCTTGTCATCGACATCTGTACATTTTTTGTAACCGTTACTTCAGCCCTTGCAGTACGGAGAGGTCTTGTTTCAAAGAAATACGAACAGACAAAATCATTTATCCATGAATTCAAAGATGGATGGAGTGCAGTTTCTGAAAACCGAGGGGTGCTTGTTCTTGTCATCATGACATCGGTGCTGACATTTTATCTTGGAATTATTGAAACACTTTCCATTCCGATGTTGCTTACTTTTACGAGCAGCTCCGTAATAGGAACGGTGGAAACGTTTGTCGCTACAGGGATGCTCGTATCTAGTGTGATCATCGGATTTCTTCCAATCAAAAAAGGGTATGTGAAAATTCTTTCGTTTTCGCTATTTTTTGAAGGAGTATTTATGGCGGCATTCGGACTTCGCGAAAATATAATACTTATTTGCATTTCAGGTTTTTTCTTTTTTGCCATGATGCCATTTGCAAACTCAACATTGGATTTTCTTGTTCGTACTAACATTGATAATGCCGTTCAGGGTAGAGCGTGGTCACTTATCGGGGTAATTTCACAGCTTGGATTTGTTGTCGCCTATGCGCTCTCAGGTATACTTGCAGATTATGTGTTCACCCCTTTGCTAGTTGACGGCGGATTGCTTGCCGACAGTGTAGGGAAAATTACTGGTACAGGTCAAGGCAGAGGAATGGGCTTACTCATCATAATTGCTGGCATTTTATTATGTGTTACTTCATTCATTCTGTTCAACTTGAAGTCAGTTAAAAAGCTTGAAAACAGAGGTGACGTATGTATTACAGAATAATCCGGAATGACATTTCTAAAAGCAAACTGATAACGCTGACAACAACAATATTTGTCGCCGCAGCGGCTATGCTCGTTTCTCTCTCGGCGATACTTATCATCAATCTTTCAGGTGCGATTGATTCACTTATGAATCAGGCGAAAACTCCGCATTTTATGCAAATGCACTCGGGGGATATTGATACTGTACGGCTTGCGAATTTCGCGGAGCAAAATAGCGATGTCGATGAATTTCAAGTACTTGAATTACTCAATATGGATAACGGGCAAATTATTTTAGGGGATAGTTCGCTTGCGAATAATGTGCAAGACAATGGTTTCAGCATACAGAGTGAAAAATTCGATTATCTTCTTGATCTTGAAGGAAACATTATCAACGTATCCGATGGCGAGCTTTATGTTCCAATTAACTATATGAAGGACAACACAACTAGAGTCGGTGATAAAGCCGTAATAGGTGGAAAGGAATTTACTGTAGCGGGCTTCCTTCGTGATTCACAGATGAATTCTATGCTGTCTTCTTCAAAAAGATTTCTAGTCAGTCCGAATGATTACGCGGCAATAAAAGACCATGGAAGTATGGAATATTTGATTGAGTTTAGATTAAAGGATTTATCTGCGCTCGGTGAATTTGAAACTGATTATGCCTCCGCAGGACTTGAAGCGAACGGACCAACGATTACATATCCACTTTTCAAAACACTTAACGCATTTTCTGACGGGATAATGATAGCGGTTATTCTTCTTATAAGCGTTCTCGTCGTTGCCATCGCATTTATGTGTATACGCTTTACACTTCTTGCGAAAATTGAGGACGATTACCGTGAAATTGGTGTTATGAAGGCAATAGGGCTACGTCTATCTGACATTAAGAAAATTTATCTTGCGAAGTACACAGCGATTGCAGCAGGGGGGAGTATTCTCGGTTTTGCACTTTCGTTCTTATTCAAAGGCATCCTTCTTGAAAATATCCGGCTTTATATGGGGGAAAGTGAAAACTCTTCCTTTGCTGCGGCTTTAGGAATAATCGGAATTCTGCTTGTATTCCTCGCAATCATTGCCTATGTAAGCGGGGTGCTGAGACGCTTTCGGAAAATATCTGCTGCAGAAGCAATCCGTTTTGGCACTTCACAGGAAAAAAACGCAGGCGCAAAGCTTTTTAGTTTGAATGAAAACAAACTGCTTAACACGAATATTTTTCTTGGTATCAAAGATGTTCTTGCAAGGAAAAGACTTTACGCCACTATGCTTGCAGTACTTGTAATTTCAGCATTTATCATTATTGTTCCACAAAACCTTTACAACACGATTTCCTCAACAAGTTTCATTAAATATATGGGTATTGGAAACTACGATATTCGTATCGATATTCAGCAGACTGATCATATATCCCAAAAATCTGCCGATATTTTAAAATCGATGAACAGTGATAGTTCCATTTCAAAATATACCATCCTTACAACTAAGACATTCAAAACCAAAAAGGAAGACGGTTCGGAAGAAAATATAAAAATCGAACTCGGCGACCATTCAATATTCCCAATTCAATATACCGAGGGCAGAGCACCCGCAGCAGAAAACGAAATTGCACTTTCGGCTTTGAACGCTGATGAAATGAGCAAAAAAGTCGGCGATGTCATTACGATCGTGATGAAGGGGAAGGAGACAAAGCTCACGGTCAGTGGCATTTATTCCGACATTACGAACGGCGGAAAAACGGCAAAGGCTGTTTTTACCGACAATTCGGAAGGTATAATGTGGAGCGTGATTTGCGCGAAGCTTTCAGATAAATATCTTGTTAATGAAAAAGTCTCAGAGTATGCGGACAGATTTACTTTCGCTAAGATTTCCAATATCGATGAATTTGTAACTCAAACATTCGGCTCGACTATACAATCAGTCGGCAAAGCATCCATTGCTGCCATTGCTATAGCACTCGTAATAACGGTACTAGTAACACTGTTATTTATGAAAATGCTTGTCGCAAAGGACAGATATTCGATTGCCGTCATGAAAGCATTAGGCTTTACAAATAAGGATATTACGATACAGTTTGCTTCGCGAGCGGTATTTGTATCAATGATCGGCATTGTCCTTGGCACTCTACTAGCAAATACTCTCGGAGAAGTACTTGCAGGCGCAATTATCTCCTCGTTTGGGGCGTCGTCGTTTAGTTTTTCAATTAATCCACTTTCGGCGTACGTGATTTGTCCGTTAATGATGGTATGCTCGGTACTGATCACAACAATAATTGGTACATCGGGCGCGGGGAAAATAAAAATATCCGAAAATATAAAGGAGTAGTTTATGAAGAAGATTATAAGCGGTGAACATATTGTAAAATCTTTCGGTGAGGGCGATGAAAAGTGCAATGTTCTCGACGGAGCGTCCGTTGACATAAACGAGGGTGAGTTTGTTGCGATAATGGGACCCTCTGGCTCGGGAAAATCAACGCTAATGTTTGCACTGAGCGGCATGGACAGCGTTGATGGCGGAAGGGTTATTTTTGATGGCAATGATTTATCGTCAGTCGGAGAGGTTGAACTTTCAGATATACGTAGAACTAAAATGGGCTTTGTATTTCAGCAGCCAACGATGCTTAAAAATCTAAATATTCTCGATAATATAATTCTTCCATCAATGCGCGAAAACAGAAAAAACGTTGCAAAAATATCAGAGAAGGCAAGGGCACTTATGAAGAGGGTAGGCATTGAGGAGCTTGAAATGCGCGACATTACGCAAGTTTCGGGAGGGCAGCTACAGCGAGCAGGGATCTGCCGAGCACTTTTGAACAGCCCGAAAATCATCTTCGGCGATGAGCCTACAGGTGCTCTTAATTCAAAATCAGCACAGGAGATCATGGACATCTTTTCCGAAATTAACGCGGGCGGTACAGCGATTATGCTTGTCACTCACGATGCAAAAGTAGCGGCGCGGACGGAGCGTGTGATGTTTATGCGTGATGGAAAAATCGTAAGTGAGTTGAAACTTCCAAAGTTCGACGGTATGAATATTGATGGTAGAGTAGAGAAAGTAACGGAGAAAATGTGGGAAATAGGGATATGAGTTGCTGTATCAACTAACGCTGTATCCAACAATGGGAAATGTAAGACTTCTAGAGTAGTAACGTATCGAGTTGCTAATAAAGGATTGGCTTTAGAGAAAAGCAGGGGAATTGGTTTACAAACCAACCTCTGCTTTTAGTTGTACGAACAAATTATTGTAGCTCATTATTTTCTGAAAAAAATGAAACTTTTGGATGTGGAATTCGTATTAACTGGAAAATACTGATTTTTAAGGAGGTAATATGTTTAAGTTTAGAAGCTTCTTACTTATATTTATATTCATATTCTTAATAACAGCCTGTACTCAGGATTCAGTTGTTCCTAAAGGAAAAAATGATGAAAATATTGTGGTTACACCGGATGGGAAAATTACCTTTGAGATTATTAATAAAATAAAGGTTCCACAAGAAAAAGTAGAATCAATAAAAGACGAACTCCTTAATGCCTATGATGAAATTCAGAATTCAATTCACACTCCATATGTCCCTTCCGAGAGAATAAATGTATTTCTCAATGAAGGAAATGGAATGTCATGGGGTTTGAAATCAGAACTTCAACTATATGGCATTAAGGAAAATCAATATCCACTTGTCCATGAACTGACACATTCCTTACTTGGTTATGGCAACAATTTTGATGGAAGCAGGGGCTATTTTACGCAAGAGGGTTTTGCTACTTATATGGCAGAAAAGTATGGGAAAAATGAGTCATATATCCATGAGATTATGAAGTACTTTATCGATGCAAACAAATTCATACCAATTAGCAAGTTGATAGATCAGAATCAAGACGATGCCTATTTTCGCCCAGCGCTTACAAATCAAAAAGAGTACACCCTTCAATGGATGAGCTATATTCATTCAGCTTCATTTATTACTTATTTAATTGATACTTATGGATTAGAAAAGTTTGAACAAATATACAATGAAGAGGACTTGGCTAAAAAAATAGAGGAAATATACGGAAAGAACATAAGTGAGATAGAAAATGATTGGGTAGTTTTTATTAAAAATAGTCAAACGGAATTAACATATGATGACAAAAGGAAAATAGAATCATTTTATACTGTTACTTCAGTTATTGATCAAATTGACCCCGAATTTTTCGCTAAAGAATAATTTATTGTAGAAGTTTATATGAAGCAAATGATAAAAAAAACGGTAAGATGTGATTCAAAGTAAGTTGTTAGCAATTATTTGAGAATCGTGTTTGAAGTTATAGCCGATGACACCGGATATATTACCTATCTCTTCTTCAAAAACAGGGGATGTGGTATTCTTCTTCATAAGGATACGATGCCGTATTTTTAGCAAGGCTTTTCTATTGGAAACATCCCAGAAAGCACATAACAAATATAAAAAGAAGAAGTGGTGAAGGAAAATGGGGTAACGGTAAAAGATATACTGCAATTGCCATCTTTTAGGGGGGCAGAAGTATTAACTGGAAAAAATAATCTTCATCGTACGGTCTCATCTTTATCTGTGTTAGAAGTATCAAATGTCGATTTTTTATCTACGATTATCCAATCAGTTCAGGAAGAATGGTATGCGGAAGAGCTAGTCATTAGCTCTTTTTATTCAATTAGAGATAGTGTTGAACAACAATGTGCAACCATTCAACACTTGCATGACCTTGGAGAATTGGGTCTTATTTTATATTATGTGGGAATTGTTGTGCCAGAGATTCCAGAGGAGGTACTGCAATTAGCAGACTCACAAGATTTTATTATTATTTGTATGCCTAAAAATGATTACTCTTTACGCTATAATGAAGTCATTTACGAAGTGATGGAAGCGATTGTTAGTAATCAGGCTGTCAATGATCATTTTGTGAAGGAAACATTAGAAAAGGTCAGCTTGCTACCGGAGCATTTACAAAGTGTAGAAATCACATTGAAAATGCTATCTGATCGCCTGAAAGCTAACATTGTACTGACAAACAATAATTTTGATATTGTGAATCAAGTAATGTGGCCTAGAAATTCTTCTTTAGATGTTTGGCATGTAATACAGGAATTTTCACAAAGTCATCTGAATAAGGACAAGGGAAAACTAGAATTTCAAAGAAGCGATTTATCGTGTGTCGTTGAATATAAAAGTGTTCAACAAAAAAATGGAGAACAACTTCATCTGTTTGTTTTAAAAGAGAATACGCCATTACCAGTAAAGACCATTGAAAAAATTAGTGAAGTTGTACAAGTGGCCATTAATTTATGGGGGGACAAGCATGATGAAGTTAGTGAGTATGCTTTAGTAAAAGCGATTATTAATGATGAAAGTGAAAAAATGCGAAGATTGGCTAACATGCTAAATATCGATGTATCTGCCATTCAAATGATGTGGTTAATGTATATTAACGACTTATCAGAAGAGAAGAAAATTAGGGACGAACTGGAAGAACAGCTTTCAAAGTATTATCAAACGACAGTGATTCAATGTATTGATCATTGTATTATTGTTCTTTTAGGAAATGGCTTATATAAATTTCATGAATTTGAGATTGCTACTGAGTTTATTGAAACGACGAATTACTACTCTCAAATATCAGAAATCGTTTACTCTCCGAAAATGAAAAATACTAAAGCTGTTCGTCAAATGTATCAATTGGTGAATCAAGTAGGAAAGAAAGTCCATATCATCTATCCAATGCGCAAATTGTTTACCGCAGCTGAACTTCGATCGATGAAGCGCGCCATTGATTTAAGTAAACAAGGGGAAGAAATAATTGAAGAATACCTGTCAGTTATTGACCCCATTTTAAATGATAAAGAGTCTCTAAATACATTAATTGCTTTTCTTTTAGATGCAAATGGAAGTTTTGATGAGTGTGGGAAAAACTTATACATTCACAAAAATACAGTAAAGTATCGTATCAGAAAAATTAGTGAACTAATTGGCAACGATGTAACGGTTTATTCGGAATTTTACGATGTCTATATGGCTTGCATGATCTATCGCCTAATTAATGGTTAGAAAAGTCTGGATTTTTGTCAAAAAAGATAAAAATTCAGACTTTTTTTTCATTTTTGAAAAAGACGTACGTTCCTAACTTCTTCTATAATAAAGAACATTAATTAATGAACTAACAATAAAAGGAGGGGACGATATGGGGAAAGATGGGCAAAGTCAGTCTTGGTATAGTCTAGGGATTATTTGGGCCGGTGCAATGATTTGTATACCAAGCTTATTAGTAGGGAATGCATTAATTTCTGGTATGAGTTTAACGAAGGCATTAGCGGTGTCTTTGGTTGGCTATACAATTGTAGTAATCATCATGATTTTTCAAGGAATGCAAAGTAGTGATTTAGGAAAGCCAACCGTGCATGTCGCAGGACAAGTGTTTGGTAAAAAAGGATCACGGACGATATTATCTATTATTTTGGCGATTGCTTGCTTAGGCTGGTTTGGCATTCAAGCCAATGTTTGCGGAGTTGCGCTAGCTAATTTGTTAGCACAGTATGATATGAATGTACCTATTCCATTAGCTTCTTTACTTAGTGGTTTAGTGATGGTGATTTCAGCTGTTTACGGCATCAAAGTGCTACGTGTCTTAAGTTATATTGCAGTTCCATTCTTAATTGTCATTTGTATACTAGGTCTAGTTCAAGCTTTATCTGGGGATAATCTACAGCTTATCTTGGATTACAAACCTAAAAATAACATGAGTTTTTCGGATGGACTAGCTATAACGATTGGTTCATTTGCACTTGGGGCAGTAATCGCGGGTGATTATTCTCAATTTTCCGAAAAACGATCAGATGTTTTTAAAGCTGCAACATTTGGGATTATTCCAGCTGGAGTATTGATGATTGGCGTAGGAGCAGTTTTAACAATCGCCTATCAAACAAGTGATATTACTGCTGTCTTTCTGAATATTGTCACTCCATTTATCGGTGGTATCGCTTTGATTTTAGCTACATGGAAAACCAATTTGGTGAATGCAATATCAGGAGGAATCGCCTTAATTAATGTTTTTAACGTTTCGAAGGACAAAGAGAAAATGGCAATTGGCATAGCTGGAACGATTGGGACTTTACTTGCCGTGATCGGTATTTTAAATTACTTTACACCAATTATGTCGATTTTATCAGCGATGATTCCTCCAGTTGCGGGCGTTATGATTGTCTCTTATTGGGTGACGAATAAAGGGAATAAAACAAGCTGGAAGGAAGTTGAAGGTGTAAATCGACTAGGAGTTTTCTCGTGGCTAGTTGGTGCAGTGATTGCTAGTATTCCAGTTGTTTTATCGTTATTCCCTAGCATGCCGCAATTACCGAATCAGCCACTAATTGGTATTGTTATTTCATTTGTTATTTATTATTTCGGTTATCGTCTAGCGATGCAAAAGACTGTCATATTGGAGGAGAATAGATGAGATATATAGATAAAGAAGCTATTGAACATATTGCAATTGGAGCAGCTTTTTTAGGAACAGGAGGAGGGGGGGACCCTTATATCGGAAAAATGATGGCTCTTTCTGCCATTGAAAAAAATGGACCAGCAAAATTGTATTCCGTCGATGAAATTGAAGATGAAGACTTTTTCATTCCAGCAGCTATGATGGGGGCACCTTCTGTTTTAGTTGAAAAATTTCCGCGAGGAGATGAGTTTGTTAAAGTTTTTCAAAAGCTAGCGAAATATATTGGAAAAGAAAAGGTTACAGGAACATACCCAATGGAAGCGGGCGGCGTAAATTCGATGATCCCGATTGTAGTAGCGGCACAGCTGGATATCCCTCTCATTGACTGTGATGGAATGGGGCGTGCATTTCCGGAATTGCAAATGGTGACATTTAATTTAGATGGTATTTCTGCAACACCGATGGCTATTACAGATGAAAAAGGAAATATCGGAATTTTTGAAACTATTGATAATAAATGGACGGAACGCATAGCTCGCTCAGCAACTGTTGAAATGGGCGCTAGCTCTTTAATTAGTTTGTACCCAACGACTGGAGCTCAGATTAAACAGAGCGGAGTCCATCATATCATTACGCTTTCAGAAAAAATCGGTGAAATTATTTCTTCAAAAAGTAAAAATGTGAAAGATAAACTGCATGAATTGCTACAGCTAGTTTCTGGCTATGAATTATTTCAAGGTAAAATTGTCGATGTTATTCGAGAAACGAAGGGTGGATTTAACCTTGGAAAAATGAATCTGGAAGGTATGGAAGTCAATAAAAACGAAAGCATGAAAGTCCATTTTCAAAATGAAAACCTTATTGCAGAAAAAAATGATCAAGTTGTCGCAATGACTCCTGATTTAATTTGTTTAGTAGATTATGAAACTTTATTGCCAGTGACAACGGAAAGCTTAAAATACGGTAAGCGTGTCCGAGTAATTGGATTGCCAGCTCATGAAAAATGGCGAACTAATAAAGGGATTGAAACAGCAGGTCCCAAATATTTTGGTTATGATTACGATTATGTTCCAATTGAGGAATTGGTTAAAAAGGTGGTAGCCGAACATGTATAAGATTGGAATTGATGTTGGTGGGACAAATACGGATGCCATTATTTTAGATGAAAATAGCAATCTCGTTCATAGTGTCAAATCCCCAACTAGTTTAGATATTAAAACAGGCATTGAAACGGCTTTACGAAACTTATTACAAGAATCGAACATTGATAAGACGAAAATTACGCATGCCATGTTAGGAACAACGCAATGTACAAATGCCATTGTAGAGCGTAAAAAATTAGCGAAAGTCGGAGTAATACGTCTAGGATATCCGGCAACTGCCTCTGTGCTGCCATATACTGCTTGGCCAAAAGATATGGTTGAAAAACTATCGGGCAATTATGCCTTAGTCCATGGTGGTTATGAATACGATGGTCAACTTTTAGGCGAGCTTGATGAAGGCGAAATTCAAACGCTTCTCGAGAACTGGCGTGATCAGGTAGAGTCAATAGCGATTGTTGGCGTTTTTTCTTCCATTAAGAATGATCAAGAATTTAGAGTACGCAATCTGATCCAAGATATTTATGGAGAAGAATTCCCTGTTTCTTGCTCGTCGTTGATTGGCTCAGTCGGTTTAATTGAACGTGAAAATGCAACTATTTTAAATGCGGCCTTATGCAAAGTAATTGAAACGACAACGACGGGCTTTGTTCATGCATTAGAAGGTGAAGGGATTTTCAATGCCAAAGTCTATTTATGTCAAAACGATGGAACATTAATGTCAATTGATTATGCTAAACAATTCCCGATTCTAACGATTGCATGTGGACCGACGAACAGCATACGAGGTGCTTCATATTTAGCAAAAATCAAAGATACGATGGTATTGGATGTTGGCGGAACGACCTCTGATATTGGGGTTTTACAGGATGGATTTCCAAGGGAGTCTTCTGTAGCGGTTGAAGTAGGGGATATACGTACAAATTTTAGAATGCCAGATATTATTTCTGTTGGCCTAGGTGGAGGCAGTATTGTCCGAGTAAATAACGGAGAAATTACCGTTGGACCTGATAGTGTTGGGTACAAAATTGCTGAAGAAGCACTTGTTTTTGGAGGGAACACTCTTACGACAACAGACATTGCTGTTCGCCTCGGGTTAGCTGATGTTGGTGATCGTAGCTTAGTAGCGCATATTGATGAAGCGTTTGCGAAAGAAGCTCAAGTAGAAATATCATCTTTAATTGAGCAAGCCATCGATAAAATGAAAACTTCATCAGAAGATGTTCAGCTTGTATTAGTCGGTGGAGGCAGTATTATTGTTCCGGATACTCTTCGAGGGGTCTCCAATATAGTTAAGTTTGAAAATGGGACTGTTGCAAATGCGATTGGTGCCTCTATTGCTCAAATTAGTGGTCAATATGAACAGATTTATATTTATTCTAGAGAGCCTCGTGAAATTTCTCTGAAAGATGCTCAAGAAAAAGCAGTGAAACAAGCTGTGTTAGCTGGAGCCCTTTCTGAGACGATTGAATTAGTGGAAGTAGAAGAAACGCCCCTTGCTTATCACCCAGAAAATGCAACAAGATTAAAAGTTAAAGTGGTAGGGAAAATGGGCTAGTCTTTCTTCATTTTGTTAGATAATTTTCTGTCAAAATCGATGATAATAATATAAAGAATTAGGCAGTAACGACAAGGAACAAATTCTTGTCGTTACTGCTTTTTTATAAAATAACTAATCATTTTTGTAACTTCTTTACGGGTTTCCTCTTGTACAAAATTCTGTATAAGCCAAAAAACTCAGACGGAAACAAATATGCTAAAAATATATACTGCTTTTTGAGTAGTAACTTCTTAGAAATTTTGCTTTTTCGGAAGTAAACCGTATTTTTTTGATTTTTTTCAAGTTTTGTTCAGTTTTCAACAAAACTTGATTTTGAAACACTTATAGCTAACGATATGCTACTAGCATAACTAGTTGAATTCTGATTTCTGTCAATTTTCGCTCTGTTTACGACAAAACTTGATTTTGAAACATTTATAGCTAATGATAAGCTACTAGGATACCCGGGAAAAGTAAAGAAAGAGGTAATATCAGGTTAATATTTTTAAATTAGGAATTATATCCATATAGAAAAGAACACAGAATATGGATTAAGTAAAAAAAAGACGCGTCCAAATATTACTGCAAATAAGAACATTACATTGCAATAGGGACTCCAAGTACAAATATTACGTCTGCAATGTAACTTGGAAATTCAAATTCTGATTAACTAAAGTATATTTAAAGAAAGGGGGGAATTTACAATGTCGATTATCGCATCTTCTATTTTGAGTTTTAGTTTATTAACTTCCCCTGTGGCTTCTGAAGATTTTTCAGAACCAATTGACGATTCTGTTGAAGGACCGGAAATTACATTGTCTGATGATTCCTTTTTAACAGCTGAGGGTTTAAGCGTTAGAGCATCAAGTGGAAAAGGGCATCTTGAAGGGAGTAATCCTTTTGGTTTAAAGCCTAGAACAATTGCTTCTACTACTGTGAATAGTGGTACAGCTGTAACAGTTAAAGCCAAAGTTGATAGTAACAATAATGGTACAAGCACTAGCACGTCAGGATGGCACACTTTATCAAATACTAATAAGATTTCTACATCCAAGCTAGTAGCTTTAACTGAGAAAACTACTTTCTTTGGATATCATCAAATTAAAAAATATAAAAGTAGTGATTGGGAAAAAGCACAAACACAAGTTTCATTTTAATTAAATTATAAAGTACAGAATAGTCTGTACTTTTTAGGAGATGCTTTTATGAAAAAATATCCATTCAAAAGTAGAAAAAGCATATTCTTCTTCTCGTTTATAATTTTATTACTTGCAGGGTATATAGGGTTTATTCTTTTTGGAGATGAAAGTATAAAAGAAGAAACACGAGAAAATTTCAAAGTTTCCAGTTTACCTCAAGAGGATTTGTCTTTAGGTGCTGGATATGGCATGGGGGTGAATAGTTTAATAATTGATCAGGAAAGTCAAGAGAATGGTCAAATATTAATGAAAAATCCACAGGATTTATTAGAAGTAAATTTTAAAAATAGAGGAAATAGTGGTAAATATATATTGAAAGTATTTTATGACTTTAAAGAAACTAAGTTTTCTGTTGAAAAAGATCATTACGCTAGTTCCTATGTGTTTGATTTAGAAACTGGTAAATCAATAGATATTATTTTTTCTTTAGATCAAAATTTAAACAAAGATAATAAAATCCATAAATTAATTGTTGCAATTTATGCATCACCTGAAAAAAATGCTAAAACAATTAAAGCTATGACTAATTCGTATGGAATGACATTACCATATACAATTTATTTTGAAGGAAACAAAAAATACAATATGCAAAAAACATTGACTAAAGAATATCAACAGCCTTTAGATAAACTTGATTTACAGTTTCAAGGGTTGATGATTAATAATGATTTCAAAAAATCAAAAGAAGTATTATTCCCTCCATATTCTATTAAAGCAAAAAAAGGAGAATATTTAAAACTAGCATATTATTCAGGGAAATATGATATAGATATACAAGATTATTTGATTATTTCTATGATTGATTGGAAGCAAGTTAAGATGAATAATGATGATTATTTATTGTTAGAAAATGATTCAGAAAAAGTAGATTATGGAACTTTTTCTGTAAAAGTACCTAATGAAGAAGGTTTATATGAATATTCAGCAATCATTATTCCAAACTCTACTAATGTAATGGACGAAATGAGTTTCTCTCCATTAGACACAGCTTATAGATTTACGATAGAGGTAGAATAAATCACGATAAAATATATAAGGACTTTCTTGAAGAAGTTATTTATTTTTTCATTTGCACGGAGTTAATGCCTATACAATGTGAGATTGGAATAAAGACTGGGCGACTCCTTGGGGATCAGCAATAGAGGAACGAAGGCTAAAAACATCACGTCCAGTGATAACGCCTTCGTGATCAACATCCTGCTGTTGCTGCCGCTCCGCTTTCGCACAAAAAACATCTTGTTGCTGCCGCTCCGCTTTCGCACAAAAAACATCTTGTTGCTGCCGCTCCGCTTTCGCACAAGTTGCCACGATGCCCCCAGGAAAGCGCCCAGTCACGGATGTCGATAAAATTCAGAAGTTGGGTGATAAAACGCAAAAGTTAGTCGATAAATTTAAAAAGTTGGGTGATAAAATGCAAAAGTTAGTAGATAAATCTAAAAAGTTGGGTGATAAAACGTGAAAGTGTAAAGTAGGATGACGTTTTGTTAAAACGTCTGTCATGGGGATAGTTGATTGGAGTGAAGACTTGCCTCCTCAGGAAATCACCTCCAATCTTACAAAAGATGCATACTTTATTAACATTAAATTCATTACAACATGAAGGAATAAGCCTAAAATTTAAAGGTTCTTCCTTTTTTTTGCTTTTGATACTTGCAAAGTTAAAAGTCATAGTGTAATATTTGGCTAGTACACTATGACACGAGGTGTTTATTTTGAAAAATTTTGTAGGGCTATTGAAAAAGGAATGGGTGCTCTATAGGGCATGGTTATTCGGTGGGATTTTTATTGGGATCATGCTGTCAATGGTAGTTCCATATTTAATTAGGCGTTTTAGTGATGAATTTACGATGGAAAACCAGCTGCCATTTTTCTTCTCGATATTAGTACTTATGTTAGGTGGTTTTTTTTCGGTATTACAATATCTAGTTAGTATCCGTAATGACTTAAGGACCAAAGAGATCTGGCTGCATTCAACTAGTTCCATTGCACAGCTTGTAGGTGTGAAAATTGTATTCTCCTTAATAGGATACGCTATCTTCAATTTTATCTTTGTGAGTATAGCTATTTACAATGTTAAAGATGGGATTATAGGCAACTTCGCCCAAATACTTTTATTGCTTATATTTACCGTGGCAATTATTGTTATTTTCCAATTGATGATGTTTGTGATAGTGCTACTATTTTTTGCATTTAATCTCCAAATGAAACACTTTATTGGTAACTTTTCCGTAGTTATCACTATGTTTACCTTTTTCTTCAGTTTGAATTTATGGTTAGAATTTACAAAAAGTGAGTTATATGATAATATTTTCCATCGTATGGGTATTTCATTAACGGGTCTGGAACAATTTTTCCCGAAGTCACCAACAATGAATTTAAGTTTGAGCACAATGTATATCGTAGATGAAGTAGCAACTTTTATTTTGGTAGCAATCCTATTTTTCATAGCGACAAAGTGGCTTGAAAAGGTGGTTTTACGATGACAATCGACTTTTCACGTGATAAGCCCATTTATAGTCAGCTAGTAGATAGGATATGTGGGGACATTTTGAAAGGGAAGCTAGTGCTAGGGGATCGACTTCCTTCGGTACGAGAATATGCAGTGGAAACAGGTGTTAATGTAAATACTGTGCAACGGGTGTATAAGGAGTTAGAAGCGATGAATATAACGGAAACTAAACGAGGTCAAGGTACATTTATTACAACTAATGAAGAGCGAATTGCGCTTTTACGCGAAGAAATGAAAACTCAATTAGCAGATCACTTTTTAACTTCCATTGAAGCACTTGGATTTTCAAAAGAAGAGATGCTCGTTGTTTTACAAAATAAATCGTGAGGTGAAATAAATGCTACAGTTATCGAATGTTTCTTTTCGTTATATGAAAAAGCCTATTTTACAAGATGTGTCTTTTTCCTTTCCTGTTGGACAAATCATAGGGCTTGTTGGAGAAAATGGTAGTGGTAAGTCGACGCTATTAAAAGTGTTGGCAGGTTTATTACGTCCATCAAGTGGTGAAGTATTGCTAAACGGAACGCCTGTTACACGCAGAAGTGCTGACAAAATTGCATATTTAACAGATATTGATTTGTTTTTTGATTTTTACACAGGTGAGCAGCTTTTTCAGCATTATGCTTCTCAATTCGAAGATTTTTCGTACGAAAAGGCATGTATTGTTGCGGAGTTTTTACAGGTTGATAAAAGTGTGAAACTACGGCAATTATCAAAGGGGAACCGTGGTCGAATGAAAATGGCCGCAACTCTTGGGCGAGAAGTACCCTATTATTTAATGGATGAGCCATTTTCTGGTCTTGATCCTATTGTTCGTGAACAGCTCATTAAAGGGTTAATTCAATTTACAGATATTGAACACCAAACAATATTATTATCAACGCATGAATTATATGAGGTAGAGCCTATTTTAGATCAAATCATTTTATTGCAAAATGGTTCGATTATTGCACATGAGGAAGTAGAAACGATTCGAGATGTCTCGAATAAGGATGCTGTGCAATGGATGAAGGCGTATTATAAGAAAGGGTGAAATTAATGACAACACAACCAATTGTTCAATTGCAAAATATATCAAAAACCATTCGTGGTAAGCAATTGATTCAGCAATTGAATATCGATTTATATCCAGGTCAAATTACTGGATTTTTAGGACCGAATGGAGCAGGGAAAACGACGACAATTCGTATGATGACAGGGCTTATGCATCCAACTGAGGGGAATGTCATTATTGATGGTCTTTCTCTAAAGGACAATTATGAAGAAGCGATTAGTAAGGTCGGCGTAATTGTAGAAAATCCGGAAATGTATAAATTTATGACGGGCTATAAAAACTTGCTGCACTTTGCACGTATGCATAAAAACGTTACAAAAGAGCGTATTGAAGAGGTCATTAAACAAGTTGGTCTTGAAAAGCGCATTCATGAAAAGGTGTCAACGTATTCGTTAGGAATGCGTCAGCGTTTAGGACTTGCACAGGCACTACTTCATCGACCGAAGTTTTTAATTTTAGATGAACCAACAAATGGTCTGGATCCAGCAGGTATCCGCGAATTTCGTATGTATTTGCGTAAAATTGCGGCGGAGGATGGAGTATCTGTTTTTGTTTCCAGTCATTTATTATCCGAAATTGAGTTAATGTGTGATCGAGTAGCTGTCATACAAAATGGCAAACTTATCGATATTCGTGATATTAACGTTGAAACTTCTTCGTTTTATTATATTGAAGCTACACCAAATGATCAGGCTGCAGCACTTCTACAAAAACTTGATTACAACTTTGTTGCAGAAAATAATGGTTATGTAGTGGAAATAAAGAAAGAGGATATACCGAAACTCATTTCACAATTTGTTAATGAAGGAATTCAATTATTTGCCGTCCAACCACATCAAAAAACGTTAGAGGATCAATTCCTAGAAATGACAGGAGGTGGCCAAATTGCTGAAGCTAATTCAAAATGAATGGATGAAATTATGGCATAAAAAGGGTACTTGGGTAATGGTCGCGCTATTAATCCTCTTTATTATTGGCCCTGGTATTATGATGAAATACTATGAAACAAAAACGACAGAGGATATAACGTGGCAGGAAAGTGAACAGAAGGCTATTAATAATAATAAAGAGATGATGAAAGAAGACGGTTTATCGGTAGAGGATAAAAAACGCTTCGAGGAGCAAATTGCTATTTCTGAGTATCGAATAGCAAACGATGTGCCGTCTCAAGAAAATCTAAGCGTAGCAAGCTTTATGTCATTTACAGGTAGCATGCTGACTTTAGTGACATTATTTACAGTTATTACTGCAGCAAGTATTGTATCTAGTGAATTCTCTACTGGTACGATTAAAATGCTATTAACACGTCCGGTTTCGCGAGCAAAAATATTAACTTCAAAATTACTTACAACTTTCATATTCGGACTCTTATTGTTTGTTGTCAATGTAGTAGTAAGTGCTCTTGTTGGACTGATACTATTTGGCGGTTCAACTGGTGTTGAGCTAGAAATGGTCAATGGTCAGGTTGTTGAAAAAGCAGTATGGAATGACTTAGCCTACCACTATTTACTTTCTGGCGGAGACTTTGTCATGTCAATATTGTTCGCTTTCTTAGTGGGCTCAGTTTTCCGTTCAAGCTCTTTAGCGATTGGCTTAACGATGTTCTTATCTTTTACAGGTGGAATGATTGTGATGTTCCTAAGCAGATTTGAAATCGTTAAATATATTTGGCTAACACATTCAGACTTAACACAGTATGAAAAAGGCTATTTTATAGTAGATGATATGACAATGCCATTTTCACTCACAATTCTTGCGATTTACGCTGTAATTTTCCTTGTGATCAGCTATATGTCCTTTACGAAACGCGATGTAACTGCATAAAAAGGCGTTAGCTGTTTCATGAACTGCACCTCAATTGTTAGAGATATAGCTAACAATTGGAGGTGCTTTTTTTGTCTGGATGAGACAATTATAGTTGTTATATGTATTGGATGACCATATATAACTTTATCCAAATAAAACAGATACATAGAGATAAGAGGTTGAATATGAGGGATAAATAACGAAAATTCTGAAAATTGGTTGTTTTTTTCTAGATAAAGAATATAATAGATAGTACAATGATTGGTATAGACAACTATACCTAGGGAGAGGCGAAAAATTGTTAGCTTTCTTACAAAAAATCGGTAGGTCGTCAATGTTTCCAATCCTGACGAAGCCTTTTCATCAGGTATAATGGGGACGGGTTTTGGCATTCATCCGACAGATGGTACGGTATATGCACTGTTTGATGGAAGAGTAGTCATGATTTTTCCAACGAAGCATGCTACTGGCTTAAAATCCGATACAGGTGAAGAAATTTAATTCATGTTGGTTTAGATACTGCCAAGCTAAACGGTAATGATAGTTTCAGAGGGGCAATTAATTCAAAGTGGTGATCCTTTATTAAAAGTAGACTTTAAGAACGTTAAAGACAATGTACCTTCTATCGTCACACCAATTGTATTCACAAGTTTAATTGGACGAGAAGTTACACTTGAAAAATCCGGTTTCCAACGAGCTGGTTCTAATAATATGATTTCTATTAAGA
Organism: Lysinibacillus sp. NPDC056185; assembly: GCF_047737915.1. Classification (NCBI taxonomy): domain Bacteria; kingdom Bacillati; phylum Bacillota; class Bacilli; order Caryophanales; family Bacillaceae; genus Lysinibacillus; species Lysinibacillus sp. NPDC056185. The sequence goes on along the minus strand of NZ_JBLLLQ010000001.1, from coordinate 17,558 downwards.
AGTAATAAACAAGATGAAAGTGTGGGAAAGCTTGAGTCTCATGTTTTTCCCACAGGAATCTAGCAACTCTGGTAAGATGAGCTACAAGTATAGGTGTTTTAACGAAATTGAGTAAAGGGGATAGTGAGTTGAAATTAGAACGTTATTCTTCTAGAAATGATTTATACGCTCGTGCAGTAGATATTATAACGAATGTAAAAAATGACGGTGCTATAACGTTCGGTCTAGCTACAGGTGGTACAATGGAACCGCTTTATTCTAAAATCTGTGAGACTGAGGTTGATTTTTCCGATTGTATTAGCTTTAATTTAGACGAATATGTTGGATTAAGTGCTAAACATGAACAAAGCTATGCATATTATATGGATACACATTTATTTCGTCATAAACCATTTAAAGAATCCTATTTACCGAATGGTTTAGCTGATAATCCTACAGAGGAAGCTGCACTCTATGAATTGCTATTACAACAGAATCCATTAGATTTCCAATTGCTTGGTATCGGACAAAATGGCCATATTGGTTTCAATGAACCTGGAACGCCATTTGATTCATTGACACATCTTATAACGCTTGAACAATCAACCCGCCAAGCAAATGCACGCTTCTTTGATTCAATCGATGGAGTTCCAACACAAGCTATAACGATGGGGATTCAATCCATTATGCACGCAAAATGCATTTTGTTAATCGCAGTTGGAGAAGCAAAACGGGATGTATTACAACGTGTACTTGCTTCTGAATATACTGAAGAGGTGCCAGCAAGTGTTTTAACAAAGCATCCAAATGTTGTGATTTTAACAGATTTACAAGAGTAGGGAACAGGTCCTCATACGTCCGACTAGTCAGCTACTAGTAGACGAGGTAATAAGCAGTTGAAGATACAAGAGATTGTAGCTTCAACTGCTTTTTTTTATTTCTGTAAGTGTTTTGTAGAAAAGGTTTCAAGACGTAAATAGAATTCGATATAATGAATAAAAAAACTAGAGAGGCATGTTTATGGAAACAGAATGGTTACGAACTTTTATAGTTGCTGCGAAAACAGAGAATTTTCGTGAGACGGCAGAACAACGTTTTATAACACAATCAACTGTATCGAAGCATATTCTACATCTAGAAAAAGAACTACAAACAACACTTTTTGAACGACAAGGGAAGAATGTGAAATTAAATCATATCGGTGTTCACTTCCTTCAACACGCTGAGAAAATGATGGCAACGATTGATGAAGGATTACAAAATACTAGATCCTTTTTGAATGGTTATACGTCCCAGTTAACGATTGGTGTTTCACCACAAATTGCTAATTCTACATTGCCTGCAATCATTCATACATTTCAACAGCAAAACCCTGCTATTCAATTAACGATCGAACTGTTAAAGTCCAATGAAATCGGAGAAGCGGTATATGCAGGCAAAGTAGATATCGGTTTATCAAAATTAACATCGACACGTGACATCCACACAGTCCTTCTCGCCCAGGAACCACTTCATTTGATTGCTCCGATATCAAAAAAGGCGACAGATGCACAGACTCTATTACAGCAAGAAACTATATTAACACATGAATATGCACCTTATTGGCAGGACATACAACAAGTACTACAACAATTCCAAAGCTATAAAAGTATGAATATTAATCAAACAGAGGTTATTAAAAACTTTGTTAAGCAAGGATTAGGGATTGCCTTTTTACCAAAGAGTGTAATTGAGGCTGAATCTCATCAGCAATTGCTTCATAGCTATTCGTTAAAGGAATGCGCCCATATTGTTTCGAATACCTATTTTTTAACGAAATATGTAACTGCGGATATTGAGGCGTTTTTAGCAGTCTGTCATCTGATTTACAAAGACGTTATTAGTGATTAATATGAGAGCTAGAGAGTAGATGTTCTTTCATTAAAGGGCAATTAGATTGAGTAATAGTATGAATGAAGCGCTTTTACTGTTTTTATTGTTTATAATATTTTTGAATCTCTTATACAAAGTTGGTGTAATTGAAAAATGAAAGTGTTACTTGTAGATGATGAAGAAAAGATTACTGAGGTATTGTCATCTTATTTTGAAAAAAACGGAGATCATACATATATTGCGCATACAGGAGAATCCGCAATTCAAGTGATCGATCAAGTACCTCTTGATATGATTATTTTAGATTTAATGTTGCCGGATATGGACGGAGAGGATATTTGCCAATATGTAAAATCAAATTACGATATTCCTGTGATTATGCTTACAGCAAAAATCTCTATTGATGATAAGATAATTGGATTTGAAATGGGTGCAGATGACTATGTAGTTAAACCATTTCATCCTAAAGAAATATTAATAAGAGCTGAAAGGTTGTTACCTAGTTCACATAAAAAACAAATTATTATTTTAGGACAGTTGGAATTCCATAAAGATGAGAGAAAAGTATTTGTAAATCATCAAAGTATTCAGCTCACGCCACATGAATTTAGCATTTTACTATTACTGGCTGAAAATCCTAAAAAGGTTTTTAGCAGGGATGATATCATTCTAAAAATATATAGTTTTGATTTGAACATAAATCCACGTATTGTGGATCAACATATTAAAAATATTCGTAAAAAAATGAAGGAAGAGTACATCCAGACTGTTTTTGGTTTGGGATACAGAATAAATGAAAAGGTTATAAATCAATGAAATTTCATATAAAAATTGCCTTAATTATAGCTATCTTTTCTACAAGCATACTTTTATTCATCACAGGGATATTACTTTATAAAGGTCATGAACATTTGATGATGCTTCATATTACAGATTCTAAAGAATTAATTCACCACTTTGACATGGCATTAAGGGAAACAGCAATGTGGTCATTAGGCCTTTTGCTTATTTTTATAGTAATTTCTAGTTTGTTAATTGCAAAAACATTAACGAAGCCTATCCAAGAACTGAATCACTTTGCGTTAAGACTAGTGCGTGGAGACCGTCACTTAAATATCAGCTATACGATTAATGATCAAATTGGTCAATTAGGTAAATCACTGATGAAACTAGATGAAACGTTAAACGCTTATGAACTCCGTCGTAAAGAAATGACACAGGATCTTGCGCATGAAATTCGTAATCCATTAGCCTCGATTAAAAGCTACTTGAGTGCATTTGAAGATGGGATTTGGACAGCTACTCCAGATCGTTTGAAAGCATGTGTTGAGGAAATTGATAGGCTAACTCTTCTTGTTGGAGAATTGGATACATTAAATGATATTAATAATCCTACATTTAAGGTCATGATGAAAGAGCAACCGATTGCTAATGTAATCGAAAAGTCTGTTATTATGTTGGCAAGTGAATTACTTGAAAAAGAAATACAAGTAGAATTGGATTTAGACAAAACAATCAATGCAAAGGTAGATGCCTTGAGATTGAATCAAATTCTACACAATATTATAAAAAATGCAATGTACCATGTTCAAAAAGATGGCATGATATTAATCAAATTATTTAAAGAAAGTGACGATTATATAATACTTGTACATGATAATGGAATTGGTATGGATGAAGAAATAAGTAAAAAAATCTTTGAACGAAATTACCGAGTGGAAAATCGATATACTGGCAATGGTATTGGTATGACAATTACCAAAAAACTAGTGGAAGCACATAATGGTACAATTTCAGTCAAAAGTGAGAAAAATATAGGAACAACATTTTGTATACAAATGCCGTTTTCTACATAATTCCTACACAACTGTTCTATATACTTTAGGTGAAAGGAATGGTTGATATGAGGAAAATAGCATTAGCAGCAAGTATTATTGCGAGTTTGGGCATACTTGGGGCTTGTAGCCAAGGGAATAGTAACGATATGAAGGATATGGATCATTCCTCTATGAAGATGGAGGATATGGAACACTCTTCAAAAGATATGAAAGACATGGATCATGACAAGATGAAGGGCCATGAGAGTCATAGCAATGTAGTAAGTTTAAACAATTCGACAGGAGTAAATGATTTAAAAGTCCCTGCTGAACTTAAAAGTAATAAAAAGGATGAAGTTGTATACACAGTTAGGGCACAAAAAGGAAAAACAGAAATATTCGATGGTGTTCAAACAAATACGTATGGGTATAACGGATCGTTTCTCGGACCGATGATTCGTCTTGAAAAAGGTGAAACTGTAAAGATTAGAACTATCAATGAACTTGATGAGAATACAACTTTTCATTGGCATGGACTAGAAGTGTCAGGGGAAAAAGATGGTGGGCCTCAAAGCATTCTGAAACCTGGAGAAGAAAAAATTCTCGAATTTAAAGTGAATCAGGAAGCAGCAACGCTATGGTTCCATCCCCATCCACATGGAAAAACAGCTGAGCAGGTATATAACGGGCTTGCAGGCTTAGTTTATATTGAAGATGATCATTCAAAAAGTCTTGGATTGCCAAATGATTATGGAAAGAACGATTTCCCTTTGATTTTCCAAGATAGAATATTTGATGATAAGAAGCAATTGAATTATAGCGCTACAATGAACACAGACGGAACGATTGGAGATACATTATTAATTAATGGAACGCTCAATCCTAAATTGACTGTAAACAAAGAGAAAGTGCGCCTTCGTTTATTAAATGGATCTAATGCGAGAAATTATACCTTTAAATTGAATACAGAGGATTCATTTTTTCAAATCGCAACAGATGGTGGTCTCTTGAATGAACCGGTTTCTTTAAAAGAGATTACACTAACGCCATCCGAAAGGGCAGAAATCGTAGTTGACTTTTCAAAAATGAAGGACGTTAAAGACCTAGCTTTAATAAATGAGGATGGTTCTGTCCTTTTACCATTTGTAGTTACTGATCAAAGTGGAAAGACGAGTATGCTCCCTAAAAAATTAAATGATTTATCATTAGAAGGTAAAGAAGTAGATCTACCTGTTACAAAAAAAGTGGAACTCTTTGGAATGATGGACATGGTCACGATAAACGGAAAGAAATTTGATCCGGAAAGAATTGATTTTACCCAAAAACAAGGTGTTACTGAGGTATGGGAAATTTATAATAAACCGGATATGATGGGCGGCATGATTCATCCATTCCATATTCATGGAGCACAATTTAAAGTACTCTCTCGTGATGAGAAAAAGCCACCTGAAAATGAACAAGGATGGAAGGACACAATCTCCGTAAAACCAGATGAGACAGTAAAAATAGCTGTACAATTTAAACATAAGGGCATCTACATGTTCCATTGTCATATTTTAGAGCATGAGGATAATGGAATGATGGGTCAAATTCAGGTGGATTAATGCTTATTTGTGTTTTGATTAAAATCCTGTGTTAATTTTTTGATACAGGATTTTTCTTTTATGTTCTTGTAGTGAAAAGCTATTTTTTTACGAGCGGATATTGAGGCAATTTAAACAGTTTGTCATCTGATATACAAAGAAACAGTAAATAACTTGAGGTACTAAATCTGTAATCGTACTTTATTAAAAAATAGAAGGTGTTTTTAGATGTATAGTTTAATGTCCAAAATAAGCCAATTCATTAGTGACCCTATTACAGTATTTTTGAACTCCTATGAACATTCTCCTTTCATTGTTGCGATTCTTCTTGGTTTAATAGGCGCTTTAGCACCTTGTCAATTAACGGGGAATATAAGTGCAATCACTTTTTATGGAAATCGGACATTTCAAACGAAAAATAATTGGCAAGAAATTGTATTTTTTATTCTAGGGAAAGTTGTTGTATTTAGTTTAATAGGTTTCTTCGCCTGGCTTTTCGGTCAGTCCTTTGAAACTGAGATGACTAAGTATTTTCCTATTTTTCGCAAAGCAATTGGTCCAATCATGTTCCTAACAGGGCTCGTGCTAATTGGAATTTTAAAATTGAAATTTCTAAATCAAATTCCTAAGTACATTCCGGCAGTTATAAAAGAGGGGAAATTGGGCTCCTTTCTGATGGGGGCTAGTTTTTCAATAGCCTTTTGCCCTACGATGTTTGTGCTATTTTTCGTGTGGTTAATGCCAACAGTCGTAACCTCTTCGTATGGGGTAGTTTTACCGGCCATTTTTGGAATAGCAACTTCTGTACCACTACTAGTGATGCTGGGGCTTATTCATTTTTTTGACGCAAAAAGATTCATTATGCGTACAAGCATGAAAATGGGACGAGTGATTCAAATTGTAGCGGGTGTTATTCTGATTATTATAGGGGTAGCAGATGCGATTACATACTGGGGATTGTATTAAAGAGGAAGAAGCGCCTTTGCCCCTAAACGCTACAGAGCATTTAAACATCGAAATTGGAGTTGCATTCCATATTTTATCTAAAGGAGGGAATACATGATTGAACAATTATTGAAAGAGATACCTTTGCTAAAAGATTATCGAGAGTTGAAGAGAATTAATAAGGGGTTTTCTTCAGATGAAAAGTATTTCATTTCTCTTAAAAATAGTGATGAAAAATATATGATAAGATTTTTTCCAATTAATCAATTTGAAGATAGAGAAAAGGAGTTTGCAATATTAAAAACAATTGAGACTCATACAAATAAAGCGATAAAAGCGATTGAGATTGGGAAAATTCAAGGTCGAGGTTATATAGTAACCACTTATATTGATGGGAATGATGTTGAAGCTGAATTGTTAGTATTAACAGAAAAAGAGCAATATCAATTAGGTTTTGAAGCAGGGCAAGAGCTTTTGAATCTACATAAGATACAAGCACCTAAACATATAGAATCATGGTATGAACGAAAAAGTCTAAAGCATAAAAAATATGTAGAGGCATATCTAGCATGCCCAATAAAAATTGATCAAGATGAAAAAATCCTACAATTTATAGATAATCATATGTTGTTGATGGAAAATCGCCCTAATATATTTCAGCATGATGACTATCACCCAAGTAATTTAATTGCACAGGAAGGGAAATTAAACGGAATTATTGATTTTGGGAGATTTGATTGGGGTGATCCGATTCATGAATTTTTGAAAATCGGTATTTTCACACGAAATATTAGCGTTCCTTTTTCCATTGGTCAAATAAAAGGTTATTTTAATGGTGAAGAGCCAAGTGATGAATTTTGGACTTTGTATAGCCTATATTTAGCCATGTGTGTATTTTCAACAGTTGTATGGACATTAAAAACAATACCAGATGATATGGATAATATGCGAAATAAAATTAGTATTTTACTAGATGATCATCAGTATTTTAGTAATGTAAAACCAAATTGGTATACATAAAACACAGACAAAATCTAAAAATAAGGCTGTTTTCTTAAAGATTGTTGTTATTTAACAAACTTACAGGATAGTTGTATAAGATAGGTCCTTTTAATTGCTAAATTAATGGTATTATAAGGGTGCTAAAATGCAATGGGGTGAGATTATGGATGAACGAAAAAGACTAATGCAGCAAAAAATAAAAGTTGTCAAACAAAAAAATCAGAGAACTAATCTAATGAATTTATTTCCAAAACATATTTCAAGTGTTATAGAAAAAAGCGAGTTGATTACGTCTCCAGAATTAGAAAGAATTCTAAATAAAGTTCACGAGAAATGGAATTATGAATTACATAAAGTGGATTTTGCGATTAAATATAGTGATTTCAGAAAAGAATTTAGTTGGGAACAAGAGGTTATTCATTATGTACAAGGAATTGATATTGAAAATAAATTAGTGTACTTGTTATTTGGTATAGGTGATTGTCCAATATTTCTTGTTGACGGAAAATGGGCATTAATGAACTTTAGCATTCTATGGGAACATATCAACAATGATGATATATGGATTATTAGTCAAGATTTTAGCTATGGTGTTCTAGTTTCTCGTTATCCAGGCTATTTAGAACACGATCCAAATCCCAAAGAAATAATATACGCAATTACAAAATGGGGTTATTAATCAAAAGGCCTTATTCAACTAATGGGGTCTTTATGTATTAATAGCAACAATCTATACAAAAACTGCCAAAAATAAAGACTGAAACCTATCTAAAAAGTGTTACAAGAAAGGGGAGTGTTGTAAAAACATAATAGGGATATCATCTTTAAATATTTTCGCATCCCTCCGTTTAATTAAACCATCTTTTACCCTTCATTACACAGGAGTTAAGCGGAATTTTTTGATTTTATTAATGGTAACGTGCTTTTATGTATAATAGAACAGATACTGAAACATATACAGAAAGAGTGAAAAAAATGATTAGTGCAACATTATTATTTATCCTCGCAGGAATTGGCGAAATAGGGGGCGGCTATTTAATTTGGCTTTGGTTAAGAGAAGGTAAACCATTTTATTGGGGAATTATAGGCGGGATTGTGTTGGCTTTATATGGAGTTGTCGCTACTTTTCAGTCCTTCCCAACCTTTGGAAGGGTCTACGCTGCCTATGGAGGTGTCTTTATCGTCCTATCTATTTTATGGGGATGGGGAATCGACGGGAAAAAGCCTGACATCTTGGATTTCGTTGGAGCAGGCATTTGTTTGATTGGTGTTTTGGTGATTTTAATACCTCGTTCATGATAGATAGTATGTTTTTATAACCTTCACAATCATGATTGTGAAGGGTTTTTTATTTTAAATTAAAAATTTAATTTAAAAAAATAAAAATTTTTGTAACGAATCTTCTTTAAAATCTATATATAAGTATCCAACCGTTAAAAGTAGAGAGAGGAGGGAGGAAAGTGGAGGATTTAAGTGAAATATACAAATCTTATGCAGATGAAGTAAAACGGTTTCTTATTTGTTTAACAACTAATGTCGATTTAGCTGAGGAACTAACGCAAGAAACTTTTTATCAAGCTGTAAAGTCAATTGACCGATACAACGGTGAATGTAAGATGTCTGTTTGGCTATGCCAAATTGCAAAGCATACATACTATAACCATTTAAAAAAGGAAAAACGTTATAGCCATAGTAGTGTAGAACAAATGATGGAAATGGGGTTGGATGTTCCATCTAATTCGGAATTACCAGACGTGGGGCTTGCCAATCGTACTACATTTATTTCATTACATAGAGAAATTCATCAATTAAAAGAACCGTATCGTGAAATATTTTTACTTAGAACTTCCATCAATCTTAGTTTCAAGGAAATTGGAGAAATATTCGATAAAAGTGAGAACTGGGCAAGGGTAACGTATTATCGAGCTAAATTAAAATTAGTAGAAAGGGTCCGAGGTGATCATGATGAATTGTAATATTATAAAGGATTTATTACCCTCATATATTGATGGAATTTGTAGTGAAGATACTACTAAAGTTGTCGAGGAACATTTACATCATTGTAAAGAGTGTCGATTGTATCTAGAAGTGATGGAGCAGCCAACAAATGATATTCTGCCAGAAGAAGTTATAATCGCAAAAGCACCATTTAAAAGAATAAATAAAAAGCGTCGTATGCAAGTTTTAATTTCCATTTTGATTACTTTTATTATTACAATTATAGGCTCTTTTGTTGTTCAAGAAGTGGGAGCTGTAAATCAAATCTTTTTTCCGATGAGTACTGCTACTGTAAATTTAACGGATGATAAGGAAGAGTGGAATACCTTATATTTTAATGACGAAAATTATTTAATGTTCGATAGTATTTTTTGGGACAAGGAAGTCGTTAATCATGCAAATAGTAATGGTAATGTAATTCTAAGAATCAAAGATGTAGATGGACATGTTGTGGTTGATGAAATTGAGATATCACCAGGAAAAAGCATGAAATTGGAGGGACTAAAGAATAATATAAAATATTCTTTTGAAATTAAGGCTAAAAAAGGTCAATTTTTCATTAATGTAGTTTAAAATATGTTCTTTTTGTTTACTTAAATTACTGGATATAACCAAGGTTTATTCCTGGATTTAATCAAAAAGTACAAAAAGAAGGATTTTAAGAACTTGAAATCGAATATCTTATAGTAATCCCAGAAATGTTTGGAGGTCGCAATTTTGCTACTTTATTTTTGAGATATATCATCCACCTAAAAATTTAAAGAAAATTTAGGAGCTGATATATGATGATATACAAAAATTCTCTTGATGGAATTTCTTCTGAAATGTTGAATGGCTTTTTTGTAGATTGGCCGAATCCACCTAATCCACAAACTCACTTAAAGCTGTTAACAAACAGTAGTAAGGTGGTCATTGCTTTAGATGATTATACGAATCAAGTAGTTGGATTTATAACAGCGATTAGTGATGGAGTTCTATCTGCTTACATTCCGTTCCTTGAAGTTTTGCCAGAGTATAAAAATAAAGGTATTGGCAAGGAATTAGTCAAACAAATGTTAAAGGAACTTGATGATATCTATATGGTTGATTTGTGTTGTGATGATGACTTAGTTCCTTATTATGAGAAGTTAGGTATGATAAAATCAAACGGGATGCTCGTTAGAAATTACGAAATGCAGTCTGGAATTAAATAAACATAAAGAAAAACGCTTGGATATTTCCAAGCGTTTTTACGTGCTTCGTTACTCATCAAAGCTTTCTGTGATTAATGGCTGTTATTTTTTTATTGCAACAAAGCGTAATCGGCAATAATCAGCAACCCATTGATGATTCTGATAAAATTTTGGCTTTAATAATTCATCACATTTCTCATAAATCTGTTCTTTTTCAGTTTCTGATAAATGTTTTAGCATATTATTACTGAACATCACTAGCCAATTACGTAACCCATCCTCGCCTTGAAGCGGTGTTGGGCGCTCATATAGCGTAATCATTTCAACTGTAAATCCAGCGCCTTCCAACTTCGCCTGATATTCTTCTAAAGTTGGAAAATACCAAGGGAAATATTCCTCAATATAAGATAGTTTTAATTCCTCCATACTTTTTTGCAGTGCCCACACAATTGAAGCAATATTGCCGTGTCCTCCCATTTCAGCAACGAAACGCCCACCTTGGTTCAGTGCATTGTAAATATTTTGAATGACTTCATCTGGCTGTTTCATCCAATGTAATGCAGCATTTGAAAAGACTGCATCAAATTGATCTGTCATGTGAAGTGCGGTAGCATCCATTGTGTGAAAAGTAATGTTTGGGTATTTTTGCTGTGCGGCGATAATCATGTCATGAGAAGCATCTATCCCTTGAACATTGGCACCAAGAGCTGCAATTTCATGGGCTAAATCACCTGTGCCACAACCCATATCTAAAATTTCTTCATTTTTTTGTGGTGCAAGCAGATCTACTAAACTCCCTCCAAATTTTGAAACAAAGTCATGCTTTTGATCATACAAATTGGCATTCCATTTTGTTGTCATTGTCTCTCATCTCCTTTCTTTGAGCTTACCAGAGAGTTTAATTGAACAGAAATGCGTAAAATGATCAGTTTTGATTCCACATTGGAATATAAGAGGGATTAACGCTGTAATAATACGATACCGCCTTCTGACTAATACTCGTTAACTCAATTAGTTCATTGAAAGCTCCAACCAGAATGTAATCAACCTCACGCTATGCTGATAGCCAATATTTTTTATTAATTCGCACACTTTATTGTGTTACTAAGATAATGTTGTTTTTTTGTCAACGTTTTTCGGATAAATAGGCACCATTTGTCAATACGAGTAATATGATATAAAAAAATAAGGGATGTGGTACGGTGAATTGGTTAATCATTTTGGCTTTTACTTTTTCTTCTAGCATTGACAATTTGGGTGTCGGTCTTTCTTACGGAATTCGTAAGATAAATGTTAGATTTGATAAAAATATTTTAATCTCGGTTATTTGTTTTCTTATGAGTATGGGAGGCATTTCATTTGGTGTATGGATGTCAAAAATTCTTCCAGGTATGCTTCCTGTGATCATTGGAGCGTTATTATTATTTATCATCGGAATTCGGATAATTCTGTTGGCTAAACCGCGGAAACAAGAGACTTCAATAGTGGATAGTAACAATGAAATGCAGTCCAATAATGTTCAAGGTATTTTAAGAAATCCCGAGGAAGCTCATTTCAATAAGTCTGGGGAAATTGGATGGGGAGAAGCTGTACTTCTCGGTATTGCCTTATCGGCGAATGCACTTACGAATGGGGTAGGTGCAGGTTTACTCGGTCTTTCGCCGCTTGTCATCTCGATACTTGCTGCAATTGGGAGTTTTATTACTGTTTGGTTAGGTGTCAGTTTAGGAAGTAAAGTAGCAGATGTTCGGATCGGCACATTTACTGTAGGTCAATTTGGAACAATTATTAGTGGAGTAATGTTGTTAATAATTGCTTTTGCAGCATTCTTTTAACTTCTTTAGTGGACGCAATTATGTGTCGAGACTTAAATGGTTTATATGTTGACAAAATGTCAACGTAATTATACACTTCTTGAGAATGATAATTTAACATATTTCAGAGGGTGTTCAAACATTTGTACTTGTCGCTACGCTTTTGGTACAAAAGACATCCGCTGAAATAGAGGAACTCAGTTCTAAAAACGCCACGTCCTGTGGCATTTATTTACAAAGCCTCCGGTGGATGTCACGGAATTATGCCGAGGTATAATTGATTTATTAGACGACTGCTTTAAGTCACGTTAGTCACCGTAAGAAGGGAGAATCGAAAATGGCTGAACAGAGTAACAGTAATACTCTAGGTTTATTACTGAGACAGTTATTGAAAGAACGTTCATTATCTATGCGGAAGTTTAGTGAACTCACTGGAATCGATACAGCTACGATCTCACGGATAATAAATGATAAGAGAAAAGCGACACCACAACATTTAGAAAAATTTGCTGACTGCCTTGAAGTTCCTTTAATCAATCTTTTTGAAGCAGCAGGATACCCGATTGAACAGAAACAAGAAGATTCAGATTCAGATGATATTCATACGTCTGTTGATGCAATACAAGCTCTTCTTAAGTCTTCAAATGTTTACGATAATGAATTTTCGGTGTCCAATGTTGAACAGAAACTTGAAAGCTATGGATTATATGCGCAAACAGAAGAAGGTAAAAATACGATTCTTAAGGATTTTGACGAAAAAATTAAGAGTGTAGGAAGCATTGGCCCTTTTATAAACCAATTAAAAGAGTTATATGGAAAATTCACATCGGGGAAAGGAACACTTTTTGAACTAACTTTAATTGGAAGTACATTATTATATTTTATTATTCCAGTAGATGTAATACCGGATTATTTATTTCCTATTGGTTATTTAGATGATGCAATAGCTGTACAGCTTACTACAAAGGCGTTACTAAATAGAATAACTTAGATTTTAACTTCTTATAGCGGGTGCGCAAACATCCGCTGAAAGAAGTAAAAGCCTCCGGACGCAATGATACCGTGGCATAATTGAAATGATAGGTGGATTGATTTATGAGAAGAAGCAAAAAGAGCCGTAAATGGCTAAGGAATTTGTTCTTAGCATTCGCATTAGTAATCGTAGCAGGGATTATTTATGGGGTTTACCAATACAATAGTGGATTGGCTATGGCAGACGACAGTCATATAAACGATAACGAAAAGGCGTTTGATCCATTTGAAGGTGCGGATGTGCAATTTGGTCAGATTAATGTGCTATTAATAGGCAGTGACGCTAGAGATGAGGATGGTAGATCAGATAGTTTAATGATTGCACACTATGATCAAACGACAAATGATGTCAAACTTGTTTCGATTATGAGGGATACGTATGTCGACATCCCAGATTACGGAATGAATAAAATAAATGCTGCTTTTGCTTTAGGAGGTCCTGAACTTGTAAGGAAAACAATTAAGCAAAATTTTGATATTGATGTAAATTACTACGCTCTCGTGGATTTTAAAGGATTCCCTAAAATTATAGATCTTTTAGCACCTGATGGGATAGAGGTTGATATTCCTTATGAAATGTCTCATGGAATTGGTATGACATTACATCCAGGGGAACAAGTTTTACATGGTAACGAGTTATTAGGTTATGTTCGATTCCGCCATGATCGTTTAAGTGATTTCGGGCGAGTGGAACGCCAGCAAGAGGTTTTAGGTAAGGTGAAAGAACAAATCGGTGTTTCAAGCTTAATGAATTTGCCAAAAATACTTGGCGTTGCAGATTCCTACATTGATACAAATGTTGATAATAAAACAATCCTTACAATTGCAAAAGGGATAGTAAATGGAAAATCTAAAGGTATTGACACTTTACGAATTCCTGTTGCAGATGCTTATGAAGACAAACGTGTCGATGTAGGTGACGTTTTGGATATTGACTTTGATAAGAACAAACAAGCATTAGAAGACTTTTTATCATCAAAGGACAATGGGAAAAATGACTAAGAGACTTGATGAGACAAAAGATAACAATATAATTAACTAGTCAGCAGGGCAAAAATTAGAGTATGTTTTGAAAAATTATTTCAAAACATACTCTTTTGTTATTTTATGGTTTAATTGAGGTTCTTATATCTTGTAGTTAAAGTAAAGAAAGGTTATTTAGCAATAGGAATAACAGTTAATTTCATTTTTTGATTATCTGGATTTAATTCATATTGTTCCCCAGACTTTGTAGTAATTGTTGCTGCTTCGCCTGTATACTTTTCATCCATATAAGCGAAGATAAAATTCTCAGTTTCAATAGAAATCATTTCACCAGCTTTACCTTCGACAAAATGTTGTAAACTGTATCCAGCTGTACTATATGTAAAAACAGCAATGGTTGGTGAATCATGGACCTCTAAAGCAAAAACAGTTAATCCATCTCCGTTAAACCAAAAATCTTTTTTTGTAATGAGAGGTATTTTTTTATCGAGTGTATATTCTTCAAAAAGGTGAAATTCGATCACCTTCCATAGATTCTCTTGTGTAGGGTATTCCTCTTTTGTCCATGTAGAGACTTGCGTAACTTTTCCGTGTTTATCAACTCTAAGATCGACGCCAATTTGAGGTGTTTCCATTGCATGCACACTAAACTGACCAACTGTATAGCCAGGCTCAAAATGCTCAGGTGTTACCGAAAATTGTTGATTAGGATATGTTTGGTTCAAATAAGCTTCTAATTGAATATACCTTTCTGCATGAGTTTTGATTTTTAAAGTAGGATAGTAAGCAATATAGCTTATATAACTGATAATCAGCACAATAATAATAGCTAATACGCATTTTTTTCGTTTTCTAAAAATGAAAGCGATTAGTAAAATAATGATTAATAGAGCAAGAGCAATCACGCTAAAATAAATTGATTCAGCTGGTGTCAATTCTATACCCCCTCGAATAAAACCAGTTATTATTTTTAGCATAGCAGAAGAAAGTAAGATAAAACACATAAAGTCGTTAAATATCCATTTAAAGTCAAAATTATAGAGGGAGATAGAAAAAAGGTAGCTGACGAATTCATCAGCTACCAATCTTATTTTTCAAGCTTCGTTAATGTTTTACCACTCCAACCAAAGATAATCGTCAAAATTGGTCCGAGTAGACAGAAGAAGGTAAACGGCAGGTAAGTTGTTGTTGGTATATCTAGTACACTAGCAATGAAAATACCACAAACACTCCACGGAACAAGAGGATTGACTACAGTACCTGCGTCCTCCATAACACGGGATAAATTTTTAGGGGCAAGCCCTACCTTCTCAAATTGTGCTTTAAATGCTTCACCAGTAAGTAGGATAGATAAATATTGCTCACCAATTAATGTGTTAACACCAATCCCCGTAATAGCAGCTCCTGTAATGACAGAGCCAGCACTTTTAAAGAGGCTCTCTACCTTCGCTAAAATACTTTGAATAATGCCGAGAGTAAATAATAGACCACCCATTGTTAATGCTAATAAGACTAAGGCAATTGTAAATAGCATACTGTTCATACCACCACGACTTAGTAATGCATCCACGTCTTTATTCCCCGTAGTAGATACATAGCCTTCAAAAAGCATTTTAAAGACATTTGAGAGTGCAATCGGTTCTTGTATGTAGGCAAGTCCAACACCAAGAATTGAGACGACTGCGAGTGTGATAAGTGCAGGCGTTTTATAAAAAGTCATAATAACAAGAACAACAATTGGCAATAATGTATACCAATGAATAAGACCAGTTGACAGTAATCCATCTTTAAATTGCTCAACTGTTTCAAATGAAGTATTTTCACCTGTTGGCGATAATATGGCATATAGAACGAATGAGATTGCGAATGCTGGAATCGTTGTCCAGCCCATATTTTTAATATGCTCGAAAAGATCGACGCCAACCGTACCAGATGCAAGATTGGTTGTATCCGATAACGGAGACATTTTATCGCCAAAGAATGCTCCTGAAACAATCGCACCAGCCGTTATCGCTAAAGAGAGGTCCATTGCACCGGCAATTCCCATAAAGGCAACCCCAACAGTTGCTACAGTAGTTAAAGAACTACCAACAGAAACACCAACGATACTACAAATCAAAAATACGATTGCAAAGAAAAAGCTTGGTGTAACTGTTAAAAAGCCGTAGTAGATAAGTGTTGGAATTGTGCCACCCATCATCCAACTCGAAATTAAAATGCCAATAAAGAAGAAAATAAAAACGGCCCCAAGTCCAGCACTTGCACCAGCAATCATACCAGTTTCAAGCTCACGAAAAGGAACTTTTTTTAGTAATCCATAGGCAATTAAAAGTGAAATGACAAGAAAAATAGGTATATGGGGTGTTGCTTTTAAATACCCAATACTGACTGCCATCGTGGCAATTATTAATATAATTATAGAGCTTGCCTCAATAAATCGAGGGTTACTCTTAGCTTCTATTCGAAACATGCTAATCCTCCTACTAGTTACTTCTTCGCTTCAACGCGGTGAAGCCTAAAAGAATTATAGCACGCTAATAAATTTTGTCAATTGGCTGATAAATTTCGCCGATGAAATCGATAGTATTTCTCCTTGGTGATTTTTTAAAACTGGACCTTAATGGCTCATCATCAAAAGTTGTGGATGACATTCATTAAAACGTATGCCTTGTATATTAGTTGATTGGAGTGGAGACTGGGCGACTCCTTGGGGATTAGCGTCACAGATGAGACCCTGCAGCCAAGCGAAGCGGCTCATCGGACGCCCCCAGGAAGCTTTGCTCTGTGCGAAAGCGAAGGGTCAGCAACAAAGCGCCCAGTTGGAACGGAAATCAACCACACTTTATGGTAATGATCCACCTTAATGAATACTGAAATAATCCCAGGCATTTTTGATAATTAATGTACAAGTCATGATGATAAAAATAGTACGCATCATTTTTGTCCCGCGTTTCAGCGCAAATTTTGAACCCATTATCGCACCGAAAATCATGACGAAGCCCATAGGTAGACCATATAAAAAATTAACCTTGCCTAAAAATAAAAACATAGCAAGCGCGGCTAAGTTCGATGTGAAATTAAACGCTTTTGCATTTCCCGCGGCCTGTAAGAAATCATTTCCCATCATTAATAAAAGGAAAATAAAAAAAGAACCAGTGCCAGGTCCAAAGAAACCATCGTAAAAGCCAACAGCAGCAAAAGCGCCAACAAAGGCAATTTTTTTAACAGTACTTAATGTCTGCTCTTCAGGTTTCTGACCCCAATCTTTTTTGAAAACCGTATAAGCTGTAACTAGTACGAGCATAACAAGCATTAGAGGCTTTAAAATAGCTGGCGATACGAGATGCACAGTATATGCAC